>JAPLGD010000078.1 GCA_026390345.1 Candidatus Bipolaricaulota bacterium
GCCTCCGACGCCTCGAAGCGCCGAGGCCGCCCGAACCGGAGCGACCAAAGAGTGGAATCGACATCGGGAACAGGGAAGAACGCGCCCCGAGGGATGCGCTGAAGCACTTCGACGTCCGCGTACGCCTGCACGTAGACTCCGAGGGATGATCCGTCCTTTCCGGGGCTCGCGGCGATCTTCTCTGCAACCTCCCGCTGCGTGACGAGAACCGCCGAGCGGATCGCCGCGCATTGCGAGATGATCCACTTCAAGATCGGCGCGGTGATGCTGTACGGGATGCTCCCAACGATCGTGAGGCTTTCACCGTGCGCCGCAGCGATTGTCCGCAAGTCAACCTCGAGGGCGTCGTCCGCTCGGATCTCGACCGATGGGCTCCCCGTAAACTCCCGCGTCAGGTACTCGGCCAGACGCCGATCGACTTCCACGGCAACGACGGGAATCGGCGTCTCCGCCAGGAATCGCGTGATCGATCCGAGTCCCGGGCCGATCTCAACGATGCAGGCCGGCGCACCGCGGGTCGCTTCCTCCGCGATCAGCCGCGCCGCCGAGGGACTGGATAGGAAGTTCTGACCCAGCCTCTTGCTCGGCCGGACGCCGAGCTCATCGAGGGATCGACGAATCGAGACGCGGTCGAGTCCCGGCTCAGTCAACGAAGTGCCTCTTCAGCCAAGTCGTCACAGCATCGAGCACACGGGCGTCGACGGGCTCGTCCAGGTGACGATAGGTCAGGCTCGGTGCTTCCGGGTGATGGCGCAGGAGGTGGTTCAGATCGTCAAGGGCGCGGATCGTGACCTCCGGGTTCTTCCCCTCGGCCAGCGCGGCCCGGATGCCGTCCGCCTCGGACGAGGGGATCTGAAGGTCCTTCCCGCCGTTGACCACCAACACCGGAACGGACACCCGCCGGAGCCACGCCTGCGGGTCGTCCGTGTAGTGCTCGCGAAGCCACGAGAGCGAGAGGGGTGTCGCCACGAGCGCCGACGCGGCTTGCTCGGTCAACCACGGCATCGAGCGCTTCAGCTCGTCAAACGAGTAGTCATCCCACTCCCCTTCAGAGCCTTTCACAAAGGCGAGGTACTGGTCCTCCTGAGCGAGCGCCGCGCTCACTTGTTCGTCGGACGCGCCCTGCAACCGCAGGAGCGTCTCCACCTGCCAGCGTGTGATCTCAGCCAGGGATCGCGCCGCGCCGGCCAAGAGAACCAGGCCCGCAATCTTCGGATCTTCGGCGACGACGATCGGCGCAAGGTACGCGCCCTCGCTGTGCCCGATGAGGACGATGCGCCCGCCATCCACTTCGGGTTGCGCCCGCAGCGCATCGAGCGCAGCGCGCACATCGTCGAGAAGGTCGGCGCGCGAGGCCGACGCCGCGTCCCCGCCGCTCTCTCCGACTCCTCGCTTGTCGAAGCGGAATGAGGCAATCCCCGAGGCGGCGAGCGCTTCCGCAAGCTGGCGGAAGACGTCGGTCTTCAGTCCCGGCGCGTTCTCGTCGCGATCGACCGGACCCGAGCCGTGGATCAGGAGCGCCGCGGGGAACGGCTCACGGCCACTCGCAGGCAGGGTCAGCGTCCCGGCGAGGGTCAGGTCGCCGCTCGGGAACGCCACCTCGGATTCAATCCCCACCCTCGATCCCTCCTGCCCGGGTTCCTCGATGATCGCGAATCCTTTCGGGAGGACGGCCGAGTCAAACGCTACGATCCCCTGCGTTTCGTTCACGAGCCCCACGAGGCGGCCCTCGCGCTCGACAAGGACGATCGCCGTGTCTCCGATGTGAACCCGAAACGCCGTGCCCTCAAGAACCTCGTCCCCCGATCGGAACTCCACCTTCTCCGGCCCTTCGGCCTTCGCGGGAAGACCGACGAGGAGTTGAGGAATCGCCGCCGTGAACGTCGTCTTGAGCGCTCCGGCGCGAAGCGCCAGCAGGAGCACGGCGTAGTGGGAGACGACGTTGTTGTCGAGGAGAGCAATCTCCTTCGCGTCCTTGATGGTATTCGCCTGGTGGACGAGCCCCGCGCGTGCCTCCATCACGAGCCCGCTTTGGGCGCTGCGGGCGGAGATTGTCTGTCGGCCGGTCTTCGACTCTGCCGTTAGGTCGTAGGAGGACGGCGCGTAGTCGCGGCCGTAGTCCGTCTCCTGCGACAGCTTCACCGTCTGATCCGGCGCGTGGATCTCGCCCTGGGAGAGGAGGATGTAGCCGCCTTCCGGGCGCGCGAGAAGCGTGTACGACTCATCAAGCAAGCGCACGCCCGCCTGCTCCACCGCGAACCGCCCCGCGGCAATCTGCGTCCCCATCTCATCCGGACCCTTCGTCGGCCCCTCGGAGTGCGGGAGCACGAACGCCAAAAGCAGGACTCCCAACACCGCACCGAGGATCAAAAGCAGCTTTGTGTTCATCGTCGTCCCCTCCGTCGACCGTCACGTGCCGCGCCACGGGTCGAGAACGCAAGTATAGCCCGACGACCCGCGCGCTCAGGAGTCGCTTGGGGCGAGCGTCACTTCCAGCGTGTGAGGATCTGCTCTCGCCGGAAGACGCGGATCGCGAGGTAGAGGATGACGGCGCAAAGAACGACGAGGACGGCACCCTCCGCAACGACGAGACGCAGGTCGACCAGGGTCTGCTTGCTCGAGTAGACGATGAGCGGGACGAGGCCCGGCAGGATTGCGAAGCTCGAGAATTGGTACGCCGCGCGCGCGTCGCTCGCCCGCGACGACACCAGCATCGTCACCCCGACCGAGAAGAGGGCGAGAAGCGGCGACAGGCCGAAGATCGAGGCAAGCCAGGGCGCCGTCAGCGCCTGGAGCGGCACCGCACCGACGACGATGCGCGTCGCCGCGAGGAAGAGCCCGAACGACAGCCAGTTCACGACGACGGCCGGGATCACGCTCGCGAGGGCCTTGCCGAGGAAGAGCTCAAGGTCCGAGATCGGCGTCGCGAGGAGCGGCTCGAGGGTCGTCTGCTCCTTCTCGCCGACGATCGAGTACACGGCGATCGCGAGCGGAATGATCGTCGGCAGGAGGAGGAAGTACATCAGACTTGTGTTGAACATGACGATCGACGCCGTCGGATCGCCGATCCCCTCGCCCAGCGTGATCATATAGACCGAGATCCCGACGAGGAAGAGCGGAAGCAGGACAACGCCGAAGACGACCATCTTGTTTCGCAACGATTCGCGCCACTCCTTGAAGAGGAGAACCCTAAGCCTTCGCATCGCGCCCCTCCATCAGGTCCAAGTAGAGGTCCTCGAGTGAGACGCGAAGCTCGTTCACGAACCGCACCTCCGCGCCGAGTTCGACCAGCCGGCGGACGAGCGCGGGGTTCTCCGCGTCGGGATCCGCGAGCGAGACGATGAGCCTGTCGTCCAGGCGTTCCACCTTGGTCACAAACGGAAGGTCGAGCGCCTGCTCGATTCCGGGGCTCGGGCTCGCAAGGTGGACCACGGTCCTCCGGCCGTACATCTCCTTCTTGAGCGCGGCGGGGGCTCCGACCGCGAGCATCCGCGTCCGGAAGAGCCCGATGCGATCGCACAGCCGATCGGCCTCATCGAGGTTGTGGGTGCAGAGGAAGATCGTCCGGTCCTTCGAGCGAAGGGCCTCGATCAGGTCGCGCACGGTCTTCGCCGCCTCCGGGTCGAGGCCGGCCGTCGGCTCGTCGAGGAAGAGGATCTCCGGCTCGTGCAAGAGCGCGCGGGCGATGGCGAGCTTCTGTCGCATCCCCTTGGAGAGGCTGCCCGCGGGCTCGTCTCTGCGGTCCCACAACTCGAACAGCCTCAGGTACCGCTCAACCTGGCGCTCGGGCTCCCGCACGGGGTAGAGGCGCGCGAAGAAGAGGAGGTTGTCCCGAGCCGAGAGGCGGCGGTACAGCCCGGGCGTCTCCGTTAGCACGCCAACGCGGCGGCGAATCTCGCGGTTCGCCTCCCCCAGCCGGTGCCCCGCCACGATTGCGGATCCGCTCGTCGGGGCGATGAGCGCCGCGAGCATCCGGATGGTCGTGGTCTTCCCAGCGCCGTTCGGGCCGAGGAACCCAAAGACCTCTCCGCGAGGAACGTCGAGGTCGAGTCCGTCGACAGCCAGGCGGGTGCCGAATCGACGCGTGAGGCCTTGCGCCTGGATCACGGGCTCACCTCGTACTTCGACTCGTCGGCCTGCTTCCGCAGCCGATCCTGCCGGCTTTCTGGGCTCATGCGCCCCTCTTCGGTTCGGATCGGAGCTTCCGGCTCAGGCGACGCGCTCGCCCTGATCCACCCGAGTCTCTTCGCCACGTACTTCAGGTTGAGCGAGTAGCCAAAGCCGAAGCTCCTCGGCAGGAACCATCGATCTTCGTCGCTCCAGAAGCCGAAGTTCATGCTGCGCCCCATTCCGACTGGAGGATCGACATCACGATCACGTCGTGGAAGCGGCCGCCGCGGTAGTAGGCGTCGCGCTTCGTCCCTTCCACGCGGAAGCCCAGCTTCTCGTACGCACGCCGCGCCCGGGCATTGAACGCGTAGACGTGGAGCTGGATTCGGTGCAAGCCAAGCTCCCGAAACCCGTGCTCGAGGAGCAGGCGCGCCGCCTCGGTGCCGTACCCCTTCTCCCGCGCATCGGCTTCCCCGAGGAAGATCCCGAACTCGGCGCTGTGGTTGAACGGGTGAATCCCGTGGAGTCCGGCGTTCCCGATGTGGCGATCGCCGTCCTTCAGCACGATGGCGAGAGAGAACGACGCTTCGCTACGCCCTTGCTCGAGGAGCCATTCCCGCTCGGCGCTCCGGCTCATCGGAGTCCGCCGCATGAGGAATGGAAGGAGATCCGGATCGTTGATCCACCGCATGCAGCGGTCGAGGTCCGCCTCATCGAGCGGCCTTAGGTACACGCGTTCCCCAACCAGGAACGGGCAGTCCATGTCTCTCCTTCCGCGCCGGGTCCGACCCCGACGTGGACGGCATGGTCCGCCATCCTCCCGCGAAGGGCAAGTACCGCCGCGGTGGCGGCCGCCGCGGAGCCAGGCTACCCTTTTCTCCTCCAACTCGAGGGGGATGGAATGAATCACTCACCCGATGAACGAGTCGCCGCACGCCTGGCAGTGCTCGCCCCCCACTTCGCCCACTGGGAGAAGACCAAGGACCTCGTCGACCAACTCCTCGACCTCATCCTGAACTACCGACAAAGCGGCCACCCCGGAGGCTCGCGGTCGAAGGTCCACGCCCTCATCGTCACCTTGCTCGGCGTCATGCGCTGGGACATCCGCCACCCCGAGAAGCGGTTCGGCGATCGCTTCGTCCTCGCCGCCGGGCACACCGTGCCCGTCGTCTACTGCACGCTGGCCGTGCTCTACGAGGCGCTTCGCGTGAAGCTCGAGCAGACCGGAGATCCGAAGTACGCGGTTCCCGATGCGCCGAACCGTGCACTCTACTGGGAGGATCTCCTCGCGTTCCGTCGCCGCGGCGGCCTGTCCGGACACGCGGAGATGGCGGGAAAGTCGCTGTTCCTGAAATTCAACACCGGCCCCTCGGGGCACGGAGCGCCCGCGGCCGCCGGCGAGGCCCTTGCTCTCAAACGAGCCGGGGCGCCCGGCGTCAGGGTCTTCGCGTTCGAGGGAGAGGCGGGGCTGACGCCCGGTGCGAATCACGAGATGCTCAACTCCGCCTGGGGCCTGGCGCTCGACAACCTCTACTACGTTCTCGACTGGAACGACTACGGGATCGACGAGCATCCGGTGAGCAGCGTCGTCTACGGCACGCCGGACGACTGGTTCGCGCCGCACGGCTGGCGAGTGTTCCCGGCGGAGTCGGGAAGCGATTGGGCCTGCTTGACCCAGGCTCTTCTCGCGATGACGCTCGAGCCCAACCCGAGCCGCGCCCCCAGCGCCGTGTGGATGCGGACTCGGAAGGGACGCGGCTACCTCAAGTACGACCACGCGTCGCACGGCTCGCCCCACAAGACGGACTCCGAGCTCTTCTGGGAGACGAAGCGGCCGTTCGCGGAGGAGTACGACGTCCGGTTCGCCAACTTCGGAGGTCCTGCGCCGACCTCCGCAGCAGAGTTGCGGGCCGAGTTCGAGGCCAACTTGCGGGCGGTTATCGACGTCCTACATCGAGATCAGGAACTCATCGACTACCTCGCCAACTCGCTCGTCGAGATCGGTGATAGCGTGCCCGACTCGCTGCCCACTTTCCGACTCGGCCGTCGCGGCAACCCGTTCACCGACGAGCGCCTGTACGACGTGCGCCGCTACCCCGCCGACCTGTTCGCCGAGCCCGGATCATCCGTGCCGAACCGCTCCGGGCTCGCCAAGTGGGGCGCATGGGTCAACGCGTTCGGCGCGACCGAGTACGGACGTCCCCTCGTCCTCGCCTGCTCCGCGGACCTGGCCGACTCCACAAGCCTCAGCGGCTTCGCGAAGCCGTTCGGGACGTTCCCGGGCTACGGCTGGTACGAGCGCTTCGGAACGCCAGAGGGGGTCCTCCTTCCGCAGGAGATCACCGAGTTCGCCAACGCAGGGATCGTGGCGGGTGTGGCCTCCGTCAACCTCGCCTCAAACCCGGAGAAGGACTTCGACGGGTTCTGGGGCGCGTGCTCAACGTACGGCGCGTTCTCCTACCTGAAGTACGGGATGTTCCGGCTCTTCAGCCAGCTGGCCCAGGATTGCCCGCTCAAGGTAGGGAAGGTCATCTGGGTGGCGAGCCACTCCGGCCCGGAGACCGCCGACGACAGCCGGACCCACTTCGGAATCTTCGCCCCCGGTGTGACCCAGCTCTTCCCGCGCGGGCAGATCATCAACCTTCACCCCTGGGAAGCCAATGAGGTTCCCGTCCTCCTCGGGACCGCGTTGCGGCTCGACGTGCCGATCGTCGCCCTCCACTTGACCCGCCCGCCCGTCGAGGTTCCGGATCGCGACACGCTCGGTATCCCGTCGCACTTCGAGGCCGCCCGCGGCGCGTACGTGCTGCGGCCGCACCGCTCTAGGGAGCCGCGCGGCGGCACGATCATCGTGCAGGGGTCGAGCGCGATCGCGGGCGTCGTGAAGCTCCTCCCGGAGCTCGATCGCCGCCGCCTCAACGTCAAGATCGTGTGCGCGACGAGCCCGCAGTTGTTCGCCATTCAACCCAAGGAGTACGGGGATGGGGTGCTCTCTGCCGGCGATCGCTTCGACTCCACCGTGATCACAACGCAGGCCCGTTGGCTGATGCACGACTGGCTCTTCAGCAAAGTCTCCGAGGAATACGCCGTGTCCGCCGACTGGGACGACCGGTGGAGGACGGGTGGCACGCTGGATGAGGCGCTCGACGAGGCGCATCTGACGCCCGACCGGATCCTCGAGGGGATCGAGCGCTTCGTCAGGGAGAGAGATGAACGGCTGGCAAGACTCCGCGCGGATCTTGAGGCGACGCGCTAGGCGGGTTCCGGAGGCAGCGTCGGGACCGCTTCCTGTGCTCCGGCACGCCCTGCGCATGGCGCTCGTCGTGTCTCGATAGAGCGGCTTGGGGTTTGGCACCGCACTTGAATCGGTAGCTCTTTCGTCCGACAACAACCGGTGGTTCTTGGAGGGGCAGTGAAACCGTTAGCCAATCGATTGAACCGCTTGGGTACCGAGACAGCGTTTGAGGTTCTGAGCCGGGCGCGCGCGCTGGAGCGACGG
>JAPLGD010000010.1 GCA_026390345.1 Candidatus Bipolaricaulota bacterium
GCCGCCTGCTACGACGACATCGGGGGTCAGAGCGACGCTCTTCGTCTGGATTTCGTAAGTCACCTCGAGATCGAAGTCGAGCCAGGAGACTCCGAGAGCGACATCCTCAAGCTCGAACGACACGAAGTCGAAGCCCTGGCAGGTGAAGTAGAGGACTGTCTCCAAGCTCCCGATGCACCCGAAGCCCGGACCGCTCACGCTCAGCTTCTCCCCGGTGAATCCCTGCCCGGGAACGATTGGGTTCGTCACGTAGTGGCGGTAGAGCCCTGTGGCGGCGTGAACGATGTCGATCCCGTCGAAATCCTCATCCTCGACCCGCGCTCCGAACTCAGTGATCGACACGATGTCCAATCCACCGAAGCTCCCGGCTATCCGTAGAGCGAATCCATCCGCGGGACCGCCGAGCACGGCATCGCTCAGGCAGGCGTAGTAGAACCCCGCGTCCACCCCAGCAAACTGCAGCGTCGCGATGGCTTGCGCGTAGAGGAAGTCACTGGTCGAAGGACCAAACAAGAGGTTGCCGTGAATCTCGAACGCACCGAGATAGCCGCGCACCCCGAACTCCTGCCACAAGTAGCCAACGGTGAGCTGGAAGTTGGAGTAGCTCGTCCATAGGACTGGACCAGTCTCGTAGCTTAGACCCGCAGTCGACTCGATGCCGCTCACGAAGGCGCCGTTCGGATCGAATGTGATCCCGGCGGTCCAGTCAGCGGAGAACGGACCTTCTGCCAAGAGGTTGAGTCCGAGCAACCCGACCAGCGAGACTACTAGTATCAGAACTCGTCGTGTCATTCGGCTCACCTCCTAGCGGGCGTAGTAAGCCGTGCTGCTCAGTTCCCACGTGGTGATGAAGGCGTTCGTTTCACTCACGAGCTTCACCTTCGCCTTGGTCACGATGAGCGTCGGATGCGCCCCGGTGACGGTGAACGTGAACTTGAGGATCTCGCCGCCAACGACGCCATCACAGCCCGCGGCAATCAGCGCTCCGGTTCCACCGGCGAACGCCTGTGCCAGGACGACGAACCCGTTCTTCCCCTCGACCTTGATTGATGCCGCGTCGATGTTGGTGAACGTGATCGCTTCGTTGCCCACAGTGCCGAATTGGATTGCCCCTAGTCCGCCATCCGGCATGTCGGCAACGGAGACAAGGACAGTCCCAGTCGTCCCCATGACTTGAACGGCACCGACGATCAGCTTCCCGAACTGAACCGGGGTGTTCCAGAAACCTGCGCAGGCAGCAATGACGAGCATGACCGCCACGCAGCCAACCAGAACCACCGCCGACTTCCAGCTCCTCCGTGCTCCCACGCCGCCCTCCACACGTGACCAGACTGCTGATCTATCTCCTACACCCTCTACGGCAGACTGCTCCTCAGCCCAAGCACATACTCAGCGAGGATCTGCGCGTCTGTCATGTCGACGTCGTTGTCATCGTCGACATCGCAGGCTTCGCGCTGGTCTGCTGTCCCCGTGAGGACACCCGTTACGATCTCCAGGCACAAACGGATGTCGAGCGCATCTATCACACCGCTGCCGTCGACGTCACCCTTGCTGGGGACTACTCCAGTTCCCTGGATTGAGAAGCTGAACGGGCTACTGTCTGTATCATCGCTGACGATGTTGATTGTTGCGATGCGCACCCCCACGTCATTCGGATCGAACCGCACCGTGAACGTTGTCTCTTCCGCAGCCGCTACTGAGCTTCTCGGCTGTGACGTCACGGAGAAGTCACCCGCACTCGTACCCTCCACGCTCACCCTGGGGTCGCCGGTGAGGCTCAGGGCGGCCAAACCCGCGTTCCGGATCGTGAACGTGTGATCAACCGTTCCTGCTCTGACGTACGCTGAACCGAAGTCGGTGCCGTCTACCTCTGACGGTGTGACGTCGTCCTTGGCAATTGCTGTCCCGTTGCCCAGCACTTCTAGGCCCGGCGAGTGCTCGCCTTCGTAGGCCCCCATGTCCGGAAGGCCGATGCGCACGCGCCCTTCAATATCGGAGGCGGAAGCATACAGCGGCGAGGCTGAATCCAGGCACGGGCTTCCAGCGCCAAGGTGGTAGTCGCCGTGTGCCGCATCGAAGAACAGCGGATCCCCTGCGATGTTTCCGCCTTGGTTGGTTGCCCATCCAGAGAGCCCACCTTCAATGTCGGAGAAGGCAACGCGCACAGGTTGGGTCGACTGCCTCCACGCATCGAATGTGTTGTCGTAGATGATGCAGTTCTGAACGTCGTAATTGATCGACGTCCCGCCGAAGGCGTAGGCGCAGTCGTTTCCCGCGACAGTGCAGTTCTGCAGCGTGATGCCGCCCTTCTCGACTGTGAATAGCGATCCGGTTGACGTACAGCTTGTGATGAGACTGTCAGAAACCGTTGCAGTCACAGGGCTCGCGTAGATACTATGCCGATTGACGACCAACAACGGTGCCGAGCTCCCAGAATACGTGCATCGCCGAATCACAGCAGTCATGGTGGTCGACTCTTCTACCTGCTCTTCTTGCCCAAAACGTATAGCCTGCGCGCCGCTGATGCCTTGAATGGTGCAGTCTTCAATCAGAAGGTCGCTCGTCCCGCCTGCGTAGAGGGAATAGCAGTCACGTACGCGGCATTGACGCAACTCGACTCTCGGCCCGGACGTTATCACAGGCCTCACCAAAGGCGCCACCATATTCGTCGTGCCCGGCACCGTGTCATATAGATCCACATCCTCTAGCAGCAGCGCCGCACCCGCGCGTACTGTTCCATCCCTGTAGACGAGAGACTTCATCGAGAGCTCTCCACTCACATCGAAATTGCCCCATATGGCGGGGCGCTGCGAGTCGTAGACAGGGCAGATCGACAGCGCACTATCTTCGTAGCTAGCTTTGCGAATGGTGACGGCTTTGTAAGTGCCCGGGAAGAGGTACACAGTCCCCTCGATGACACTGGCGGACGCTGTCTTGAGGTCTCGGAACGGATGCTCGAGCGTTCCGATCTGGATGGGATCTGTTGTTGAGGCATTTGCGTACGCCTCCGAACGCTCACGGATTACCCCGAACTGGGTACCTACCGCCGCCACAGCACCACACCCGCTGCAGCACTCGACCACTTCGAGTTCCCCTCTGACAAGACTTAGTGGCAGCTCGTCCCACGTGTGACCAGACTCCGGGTTCATGACGACGCCAACATACCCTGCGTTGTCTGGCCCTGCATCGATGCAGGTTGACTTGACGAGCTCAATCCCCGTCGGGTGCAGATCGTCTATGCTGCCTGTTGCGGAGATTACCACCTCAACGTGCACGATGTCATTGTATGGATCAAAGCTATGACACTGTGCCTCAACATAACCCGTTGTGGTGTCGTGCCAGGCAATGACGAATAGATAAGCGGCGGTACTGCCGGACGGGATGGTAAGCGTTCCCGGGAGGATGTCATGACCTATGTTCCGGCCCGGAGCCTCGACCCACGAAGTGCCATCCCAGATGCGGAAACTCCCGTTTCCAGTGGTCCCCATTCCTGCGCAACCGGCTGAGAATGCTGCCAACACAACGAACATCAGAACTGCGTACTGGGCGGTTGCCATGAGAGGTTTCGACACACCTATTCGCTTGGGCATTCGTTACCTCTCAATGAAGTCCGAGGTTCGCGCAGCTGAGAACACGAAGAAGAAACCAGACTCGAGATGACCATTCGCGCCCCGCTGGGGGTGTTAGCCGCCACACGCACCTCCCGATGGTTGACGTGCAGCATAGCAGCGGTGCTGATGTATAGCAAGAGGCTGTATGCGACTCTGCGCATGTTCCAAGTTGAGCTGCGCTCTCTATCCCGTCCTAGCATTCACCCTGAGCGGACCAGCCGTTTCTGACGGCCGCCATCTGAACCGGGCCTCTTCTACTTCTGCCTACAGAGAGGGCTGAAGAGCATTGCTGCCTGACTTGCTCCCGCTGAAACCGGGCTACGGTCGATTTCGGAACTGGCAGTTCTTGAGCCGGCTGGTGTCGGGCCCGGTAGCCGCATAGGGGTTCAAGAGTAGTCCCGTAGGGGCGTCATGACACATAAAGAGACTCCAGTACCGCGGCCATGGGCCACGCAGCAGTTCGAAAGTCGTCCGCTCGCCTCCACAGAAGCAGCGTAGCTGTGTGTCGATCGGCGGCTCTGCGTACGAGCCTCGCGGAGGAACGACCCGAGCGGCCGCGCGATCAGAACGAATGGCCTGTTCAAGACTCCGACCCCTAGGACGTGGGTAACCAGCGCGCTGCGGAAAGGGCGCCGAGTCCTGCAATCGACCGCAGGATCCGCCGCTGCTCAGGAAGCAGGCTCTCGGCGCTCCTCTTGAGCGCCATGACGCCGACGATCGTCTCCGCAGACGCCATCGGCACGAAGTAATAGGCGGTGCTCGGAAGCGTCTCGGTCCCCGCGCCCGCCTCCTCGCCATGGGCGAGAACCCACTCCGCGACTGCCACTTCCTCTTTCGTTAGCTCCAAGCTCTCCTCCGTCCGGGCCCACAGCTCGAGTCTGCCTTGGGACGTCTTGAAAAGGACGATCGCCGGAGCTGGGGCGGCCTGCGCGGTGTAGCGGATCACGGTCCCCGCAATGTGATCCCACGCGCTCTCGCGAGTCTCGCTTCCACAGCTGGCCGTTGTCGATGCCGCGTCTCCGGCGGCCAGCAACTCTCTGGCCATTTCTTCGAGCAAGGAGCTGCGCTCCGCTCGCTCGCGCAAGGCGGCCGCCTGGCGCCTTGAGACCTGGATCAGCTGGCCGACCACCATCGACGTCACGAGGAAGACCACGGCGCCCACGAGGTCCGTCGCTTGCTTGATGGCGAGCGCGTACTTCGGTACGACGAACAGGAAGTCGAACGCCAGGAAGCTCAGAATGGCGGTCCAGATGGACGGACCCAGCCCGAAGGACAGGGCAATCACGAGCGTCGAGAGAAGATAGATCGCATAGAGCGAAGTCGGGTTGGCGTACGGTTCAATGAGAAGATTCAGGCCGCTTGCCACGGCCAGAACGAACAGAGCCGCGAGATAGCCGCGCACGTCCACGCGACGACGCCGGTTCGGTTGCTGGGTTCGCTGCTTGGCGAGAGTCGGGGCAATCAGCACGAGATCGAACTCGCTCTGTCTCCGGAGCAGCCGGTAGACTGGATAGCCGCGAAGCGCCCCGAAGAGCGTCGTCCGGCGAGGTCTTCCGACCACGATCTGGCTCACATTGTTCTCGCGGGCGAACTGGAGCAGCGCGGGAACCACCTCCGGCCCGGAGAGCGTGATCGTTCGTGCGCCGAACCTCTCGGCGAGGTTCAGGGCCTCGGCGAGGTACGCTTGGCGGGTCGCCGACTGCGGGCCCAGAACGGGCACGGAGACATGCACGGCGTACCACTCGGCATTCCGGTCTCTGGCCATGCGGTACGCCTTGCGGACGAGCTCCGGCGCGCTGGTTGTTGCGCCCAGGCAGACCATGAGCTTTTCCGTCGCGGGCCATGGAACGCTGATGGCTCGGGATTGTCGGTACGTCAGAAGCTCCGCATCCATCTTGCGCGCGACGATGTTGAGCGCGATCTCGCGCAGGGCGACGAGGTGACCTCGTTGGAAGAACGACTCCAGAGCACGCTGCGCTTCTTCGGGGATGTACACCTTCCCCTCTCGGAGCCGCTCGAACAGCGTCTCGAGGGGAACGTCGATAATCTGGATTTCCTCGGCTTCCTCGATGATCCAGTCCGGCACGGTTTCTTTCATGCGCACGCCGGTGATGCGTGTGACGACATCGTTCTGGCTCTCCAGGTGCTGGACGTTCAGCGTCGAGTAGACATCGATCCCAGCCTTCAGGATCTCGCCAACATCCTGGTAGCGTTTGGGGTGGCGGCACCACGGGGCGTTGGTGTGCGCGAGTTCGTCCACCAGGACGACCTCCGGCTTGCGAGCGAGGATCGCGTCGAGGTCCAGTTCCCAAAGGTTGATTCCTTCGTAGTTGCCGCCCGCGCGGGGCAGGACCTCAAGGCCTTCCAGCAGAGCGGCGGTTTCGGAACGCCCGTGCGTCTCCACCACGCCGACCACAATGTCGTCCCCCCGGCGCTGGCGAACACGCGCTTCCGTGAGCATCGAGTAGGTCTTGCCCACTCCGGGCGAGTAGCCGAGAAAGACTTTCAGCTTCCCACGAGTGGACTCCGCCCGCTCCACCTCGCGAAGGAGGGCGTCGGGATCGGGGCGACCGCTCTCCCGTGGGTCTTGTTCCATGATCCCCCTCGCTCCGGTTGGAGCCACACTCACGACAGCATCTCAGGAGACGCCGTCCAAGGCAAGGTTGAGCAAGAGCACATTCACGCGGCGCTCGCCGAACGCTCCGAGGAAGGGGCCAATAGCGCTGCGCATGACCAGCTCCCGAACGACGGAGGCGTCGACGCCGCGCGCCGCCGCGACCCGACCGACCTGCAACAAAGCTCCCTCGAGGCTGATTTCCGGATCGAGTCCGCTCCCGGAGGCGAGAGCCAAGTCCGCGGGGACTGGCGCACCTGCTGGAAGACCGTCTTCCCGGCGGATTGCGTCGACCCTGTCCCGAACGTCGAGGAGGTAGGCTGGATTCGTCGGCCCGAGGTTGGAGGCCCCCGACGCCATGGCATCGTAGTCCGAGAACGAGGGGCGCCCGTGGAAGTAGCGGGCGGACGTGAACGACTGGCCGATGAGCGCCGACCCGACCACGCGATCTTCGACGGCGACGAGACTTCCGTTCGCGCGCCGCGGGAACGCGAGCTGGCCCACGCCCGTCACGAGAAGCGGGTAGGCGAGGCCGAGCAAGAGCGTGAAGACCAGGAGCACGAGGAGAGCTGTTCGTACCTCTTTCATGTTCCCTCCCTCACACGAGATGAAGCGCCGCAAGAAGCATGTCGAGCAGCTTGATGCCGACGAACGGAAGAAGAAGCCCCCCCGCTCCGTAGACGAGGAGATTCCATCGCAGGATCGCGGACGCGGAGCGCGCGCGGAGGCGAACTCCTCGCAACGCGAGAGGAATCAGCGCGGGGATGATCAGGGCGTTGAAGACGACAGCGGCCAGGATCGCGCTCTCGGGTGTGGAGAGCCGCATGATGTTCAGCACGCCGAGCTCCGGGTACGCCGCGGCGAAGATTGCAGGGACGATCGCGAAGTACTTCGCCATGTCGTTGGCCACACTGAACGTCGTCAGCGCGCCGCGCGTGATCAGGATCTCCTTCCCTACCTCGACGATGTCGAGCAGCTTGGTGGGGTTTGAGTCGAGGTCGATCATGTTTGCAGCTTCGCGAGCCGCTTGCGTTCCGGCATTCATGGCCACCGCGACATCCGCCTGCGCCAAGGCGGGGGCATCGTTCGTCCCATCGCCGATCATCGCCACAAGATGCCCGTCTCCCTGGTACTTGCGGACAAGCCCCAGCTTGGCGTCGGGCTTCGCTTCCGCGATGAAGTCGTCGAGGCCGGCCTCGGCGGCGATCGAGGCCGCTGTCAGCGGATTGTCGCCAGTGATCATGACCGAACGGATCCCCATCTGGCGGAGCTCGGCCAGTCGGCTCTTGATTCCTTGCTTCAGGACGTCCTTTAGGCGCACGACGCCGAGAACCCGCGCGTTCTCCGCCACGACCATCGGGGTATCCCCGCCGCGAGCAATCGATTCGACGTCCGCCTTGACGGCCTCGGGGAAGTACCCTCCGAGCCCGCGAACCAGCGCCTCCATCGCATCGATTGCTCCCTTTCGAACCCGACGCAAGCCGACGTCGACGCCGCTCATCCGAGTCATGGCGGAGAACGGAACGAAGACCGCCTGCTCGGGCGCGCGGATATCCCGCCCCTTGATGCCCAGCTCGCTCTTGCACAGAAGAACAATGCTCCGCCCTTCCGGAGTCTCGTCGGGAAGCGAGGAGAGCAGGGCGGCGTCGACCAGTTCCTCCCGCGGCACGCCGGGAGCGGGGAGGAACTCCGTAGCCATCCGGTTTCCGAGCGTAATCGTGCCCGTCTTGTCCAGTACGACTGTATCGACGTCCCCCGCGGCCTCGACGGCTCGACCGCTCAGTGCGATGACGTTGCGCTGCACGAGACGATCCATTCCGGCGATGCCGATCGCGGGTAGAAGACCGCCGATGGTTGTCGGCATGAGGCAGACAAGCAGCGAAACCAGAACCGGCACCGTTGTTGCGACCCCCATGTAGTGCGCCATGGCAGGGATGCAGAGAACCACGACGAGGAAGAGGACCGTCAGGCCGACGAGAAGAATCTGGAGCGCCACCTCGTTCGGCGTCATCTGACGCCGCGCGCTTTCGACCATGGCAATCATGTGGTCGAGGAACGTCTCGCCCGGGTCCGCCGTGATTCTCACCGTGAGTTGCCCGGAGAGGACTCGCGAACCTCCGGTCACTCCGCTGCGGTCGCCGCCGGCCTCGCGAACGACAGGCGCCGATTCGCCCGTGATGGCGGACTCGTCGACCAGAGCCGTTCCCGCGACGATCTCCCCGTCACTGGGGATGGTCTCCCCGTCGGCCACGAGGACGACGTCCCCTTTGCGCAGCGTCACGGCCGAGACGGTCTCGATCCGTCCGTCGGCCAGTCGCTGTCGCGCGGCAAGGTCCTTTCGCGAGCGTCGGAGCGACGCCGCGCGCGCCGACCCTTGAGCCTCCGCCAAGGCTTCGGCGAAGTTGGCGAACAGGACCGTGAACCAGAGCCACAGGCTCACCTGAAGCCCAAAGGAGGCGGTCTTCCCTTGAACCGCGCCGACCACGGTCAGGACAGACGTAAGGAAGGCCCCGCCTTCGGTGATCAGCATGACGGGGCTTCGCATGAGCTTGCGTGGGTCGAGCCTGCGGAAGGATCCCCGCGCGGCCTGTATCAGGAGAGCGCGGTCGAAGGTCGAACGGCGCCGTCCTGGGTCCGGGTTGCGTCGCGTCATGCCGCACCTCCCGCTTGGAGAAGCAGGTGTTCGAGGATCGGACCGAGCGAGAACGCGGGGAAGTAGGTCAGGGCGCCCACGAGCAGAATCACTCCGACCAGAACGACGACGAACAGCGGTCCGGTGGTGGGGAAGGTTGCGATGCTCGACGGAACCGTCTTCTTGCGCGCGACTGCCGCGCCAATCGCGAGTCCCGGCAAGAGCGTCGCGAATCGGCCGATCAACATGACAAGGCCGAGAGTTAGGTTGTAGAACGGGGTGTCGACCGAGAGGCCGGCCATCGCCGAGCCGTTGTTGGCCGCCGCGGACGTGTAGGCGTAGAGGATCTCCGAGAGTCCGTGTGCCGAGGGATTGCCCAACCCGGCCAAACCCGCCGGGACGACCAGGGCGATCGCCGAGCCGCCCAGCAGGAGGACCGGAGGTAGCAGGATCCCGACGACGGCCATGACCATCTCGCGGGCGCCAAGCTTCTTCCCAAGGAACTCGGGTGTGCGTCCGATCATGAGTCCCGCGATGAACATCGCCAGGACCACGTAGAAGAGCATCCCGACGAGTCCGACTCCCGCACCTCCCAAGACGACTTCGCCGATTCCCATGTTGAAGAGCTGGGCCAGTCCCGAGAGCGGCAGAGCGCTGTCGTGGGAGGAATTGACGGCTCCCGTCGATGTCGCGGTGGTCGACTGAGCCCAAAGAACGGACGCCGGGATACCGATTCGCATCTCCTTACCCTCGAGGTTCTCACCGCTCGCGACTCCCGCCTCCGAAAGCCGGGGACTGCCTGAAAGCTCCGCCCAAAACGAGAGGCCGAGGCCGAGCGCGAAGAGGACCAGCATGGCCGCCAACAGCGCCCTTCCCTGTCGACGGTTGCCGACCAGGGAGCCAAACGTCAACACAAGCGCTGTCGGAACGAGCAAGAGAGCGAGGTTCTCGAGGAGGTTCGAGAGGCCGCTCGGGTTCTCGAAGGGATGGGCGGAGTTCGCGTTGTAGTAGCCCCCTCCGTTTGTTCCCAGTTCCTTGATCGCTTCCTGGGACGCGACGGGCCCCATCGGGATGACCTGGGTCGCACCCTCGATTGTCCGGACTTCGACGGGGGCACGCAGCGTCTGCACGACGCCTTGGGACACGAGGACCACCGAGAGAACGAGTGCAAGGGGAAGAAGGACGTAGACGACCGACCGCACGAGATCGACCCAGAAGCTGCCGATTGTGGCGGATTCCCTGCGGGTGAAGCCCCGGACCATGGCGATCGCTACGGCCATGCCGACGGCGGCGGAAAGGAAGTTCTGGACGGCAAGGCCAAGCATCTGGGTCAGGACGCTCATCGTCGTTTCGCCGGCGTACGCCTGCCAGTTGGTGTTCGTGCCGAACGAGATGGCTGTGTTGATGGCTGTGTCCCAGCGGACCCCGCGCAGGCCCTGCGGATTCAACGGGAGGATGCCCTGTAGCATCTGAATCAGGAAGAGTGCCAAGCATCCCACGAGCGTGAAGGCCACGACGCAAAGCCCATAGGACTTGGCCGACATTTCTCCGCCTTCGTCGATCCGGCACAGCCGATAGATCAGCTTCTCAATAGGGCGAAGAGCCCGAGATAGGAACGTGCGCTCTCCTCGGAAGACCCGCGCCATATAGACGGCGAGCAAAGCCGCTGCCGGAAGCAGAAGGACAAGGAGCTCGATCGTCGATAGAACTGCTTTGGTCATGGGATCTCGCCAGGGAGGAAGGGTTGGATCTGCTCTTCAACGGCATTCGCCCGGGCAACGAGATACATCCAAGCGGTTGCCTGTGCTGCAGACGCCAATCTCCTTGGAAAGCACCTCCCGCGGTCGCTTCGCGCCGACCGACACGCGAAGGATCGAGTCTAGTTTCGGAGGGGGCCGATGTCAATTAGGGAAGAGGAATCCAGGGTGGTTGTCCGCGTTGCGGAGGTCGTCGCGGGGGGGAGATCGCAGGCCGCATGGCCGCGGATGGTGGCCACGCCCACAGCAAGCGAAGTATGCCGCGGGCAGCATGTGGGCTATGATCCTGTCGGAGGGATCGGATGAAGGAGTTCCAGCTCACCGTGCGAAACCAGCCCGGCAGCTTCGCGAAGGTTGCGGCCGCGCTCGCGAGCGCCGGCATCAACGTCGAGGTGGCTGCGGGCATGGGAAGCCGAGGGGAGGGGCTGATTCGTCTTGTCGCCGACGAACCGGAGAAGGCCCGACAGGTCCTCCGTTCGCTGGACGTGTCCTTTGAGGAGAAGGACGTCCTGGTCGTCGACATCGCAAGCCATCCCCGCGGACTCGCTGACGTGTTGGACCTCCTTGCGGCCGCGGATGTGAATGTGGAGTCCGTGTACGCCGCTGTCGGCCGGCACAAGCTTGTTCTTGCCGTGGACAAGATTGAGCAGGCCCGACAGGCCCTGCAGGTCCGCTCGTAGTCTCTACCGCTGCGGCGCTTGTCGCGCGGTCCTTCGACCCCCTCGCGTTCCGCCAAGAAGTCGCTCCCAGCAGGCGGCTGCCAATCGCCTGCGAGCCAGTTGACACCTGACCTTCGCGGCAGTAGGATGCTCGGCACGGAAGGATCGACCTATAGGGGGCCCACCGATGGGTGGGCTCGTTCCCTTCTGTGGGCAAGCAAGGAGCAACGGTACGCGCGCGAGTACGGCGAGTACGTAGTCTGCATGTCTCTCGATCAATCTCAGCGTTCCTACACGCTATCCATTCCCGATGTCTATCGTGTCGCCGGCACGTCGACCGATGGATTGACGACGGCTGAGGCCCAGGCGCGACTTGCCCAACACGGTCTGAACGCGATTCAGACGATCAAAGGGAAGCCGCTTTGGCGGAAGCTCCTCGCCAACTTCACCCACCTGATGGCCCTACTCCTCTGGGCGGGCGGAGCGATGGCGTTCATCGGCAAGATGCCGCAGCTTGGATGGGCGATCTGGGCGGTCATTGTGATCAACGCCATCTTCTCGTTCTGGCAGGAGTTTCGTGCCGAGAAGGCGGCCGAGGCGTTGAAGATGCTGTTGCCGCAGTTCGCTCGTGTCGTGAGAGATAGGGTCGAGGCGAGGATTCCCGCCGAGGAACTGGTGCCGGGCGACGTCATCGTCCTCTCGGAAGGGGATCACATCAGCGCCGACGCGCGCCTCGTCGAAGAGAACGAGATGAGGGTCGACCTCTCAACGCTCAACGGCGAGTCGGCACACGCGCGCCGCACAGCGGAGGCGTCGCTGCGCGAAGGGCTGTCCATGATGGAGCGGCCCAACCTCGTCTTCGCCGGAACAGCCGTCAGCTCGGGCACCGGCCGGGCCGTCGTGTTTGCGACCGGCATGAGCACGGAGTTCGGCAAGATCGCGCGCTTGACCCAGACGGTGGGCGAGGACCTCTCGCCGCTGCAGAAGGAAGTCAACCGCGTGACGAAGATCGTCACCGCGATGGCCATGGGCATCGGTGTCCTTCTCTTCTTGCTGTCCGTGTTCATCATCGGACGGCCGCTGGCCGAAGGGTTCATCTTCTCTGTAGGCATGGTCGTCGCGTTCGTGCCGGAAGGGCTGCTTCCCACGGTGACCCTGTCGCTCGCGATGGGCGTGCAGCGCATGGCGAAACGTAACGCGCTGATCAAGAAGCTCTCTTCGGTTGAGACGCTCGGATCCTGCACGGTGATCTGCACCGACAAGACGGGGACGCTGACGCAGAACGAGATGACGGTCCGCGAGGCGTGGATTGCCGGACAGCGGCTCACCCTTACGGGGGTCGGCTACGAGCCGACGGGCGAGTTCCGCCCGGCCTCTCCCGGTCAGAAGGTCTCGTCCACCGACGTGAGCGAACTCGTTCTTGCGGCTGTGCTGTGCAACAACGCGAAGCTTGTCCCTCCGCAGGAAGAAAAGAGTTGGTCGATCCTCGGCGATCCGACAGAGGCGGCGCTCGTCGTCGCGGGGGCGAAGGGCGGGCTCGTCCACGCCGATATCGCAAGAGAGTATCCGCGGCTGCGCGAATTGCCGTTCGATTCCGTGCGGAAGCGGATGAGCACCGTCCACCCGCGGGCCGGCGGTGAGGTCGCCTTCGTCAAAGGGGCTCCCAAGGAAGTCCTCGCGTTGTGTACGTCGATTCTTGTGGACGGCGAGACCGTTCCGATGACCGACGAGTGGCGTGACCAGATCCTGACGACGAACGATGCGTACGCGAGGAACGCGCTGCGCGTTCTGGCGATGGCCCGGCGAATGCTGCCGAAGCGCCCGAACGGCTACACGGTCCAATGGGTCGAGCAGGACCTGACGTTCCTCGGGCTGCTTGCGATGCAAGACCCGCCGCGCCCCGAAGTAGCTGCTGCCGTCGACAAGTGCCGTCGCGCAGGGATTCGAATCATCATGATCACCGGCGACTACGGCCTCACGGCGGAGTCGATCGCGCGCCGCGTGGGCATCGTCGGCGAAGGGGTGCGGCTTGTGACGGGGGGCGAGCTCGACGTGATGACCGACGCGGAGCTTGCCGAAGTGCTGAAGGGACCGGTCATCTTTGCGCGGTCGGCCCCGGAGCACAAACTCCGCGTCGTCTCGGCGCTGAAGGACATGGGCGAGATCGTGGCTGTCACCGGCGACGGGGTCAACGACGCCCCGGCGCTCAAGAAGGCGCACATCGGCGTAGCTATGGGAATCTCGGGAACGGACGTCGCCAAGGAGGCGGCGTCGATGATCCTTCTCGACGACAACTTCGCCTCCATCGTCAACGCCATCGAAGAGGGCAGAGCCGTCTACGCCAACATCCGCAAGTTCACAACCTACATCTTCACGAGCAACACGCCGGAGGCATGGCCGTTCATCTTCCAGATCGTGTTCAACATACCGCTTGCACTCGTCGTCATGCAGGTCCTGGCCGTAGACCTCGGGACAGATCTCGTCCCGGCGCTCGCGCTCGGGACCGAAAGGCCCGAGCCCGGATTGATGGACCGGCCGCCGCGCGGACCGAAGGACCGTCTTGTCGATCGCAAGCTGATCCTGCGCGCGTTCCTGTGGCTTGGAAGTCTCCAGACCTTGCTGTGCTTCGCCGGGTTCTTCTACCTGTGGTGGACGATGGGCTACCGCGACCTTCTTCACCTGCCGCGGCCCGATCTTCTGCCCTACGGCCAGCGGCTCTTGACGCACGATGGGCTCGTCTACGTACTCGCGACGTCGATGTTCCACGCCGGGGTCATCACGACGCAGATCGGAAACGCCTACGCTTGTCGGACGGAGAGGACGTCGGTGTTCAAAGCAGGGTTCTTCGCGAACCGCTTCCTCCTGTTTGGTTTCGCCTTCGAGCTTGCGCTGATCGTCTGCATGATCTACCTCCCGCCGTTCCAGGCCCTGTTCGAGGAAGGTCCGCTGCCGCTCAA
>JAPLGD010000113.1 GCA_026390345.1 Candidatus Bipolaricaulota bacterium
CAGCGCGCGCCCGTCCTTCAGAACGGGTATCGCGATCTCGCTCCGCGCGCGGCCGTCGCACGCGATGTGTCCCGGGAATGCGGCCACGTCCGGGACGACCACCGCAGCTCTAGTCTCGACGGCACGCAAACACACGCCGCCGCCGCGCAGCACCTGGCACGCGACGTGCCCTTGGTACGGGCCCACGTGGAGCTCGTCCCCAGCAACCCGGTAGAAGCCGGTCCAGAAGTGGTGCGGCATCTTGGCGTGAAGCACGCCGCAGATCGTCGCCATCGCTGCGAGGAGGTCCGGCGACTTGCCTTCAATCAGCCCGCGCAGCTGCTCATGGATGCGCTCGTATCGAGCACCTCGGTCTTCCGTCACGCCTCGCTCCTCTCGACACCCGCTGTCGCCCGGCGACCGGCCCAGCTCGCGAGCGCCGCGCCAGCGATCGCCACGACGCCCCCGACGATTGTGAGCACTGTCGGAACCTCCGACAACCAAATCCAGGCGATGGCGATCGCAAGGACCGGGTTCAGGTAGAGGTAGCTCGCGAGAGCCGAGGCGGGGAACCGCGCCAGAGCGGCGACCCACAACACGTACGCGATGGCCCCGGGAAACACGCCGAGGTAGAGGGCGGACGCCGTCGCCGCCATCGGCGCCGCGCCCACGGTTCGGATCAGTCCCGGCAGGAAGACGAGCATAGGGATCGTTCCCGCCCAAATGGCATACGTCGCGAACTCGAGCGGCCCGTAGCGCGCCATCACCCGCTTCTGTAGGACGTTGTACGCACTCGTGCAGACGGCGGCAAGAACGATGATCCCCGCCCCGGCCTCCATGCGCACGCCGCCGCCCTCGCTGAGGGCGATCAAGGCGACGCCCGCAAAGCCGACGGCGATCCCGATCCACCCAATCGGCCGCATGCGCTCCCCAAGGACCGGCATCGCAAAAAGGGCCGTGAACAGAGGAGCCGACGCGATGAGCAGGCTCGCCGTGCCCGCCGACACGCTCACTTCGCCGAAATTCAAAGCGAGGTGGTACCCCGTAATCCCGAGCCCGCCGAGCAGAAGGAGGATCGGCACGTCGCGACCCCGCGGGAGGCCAGTCCTTCTCACGCAGGCGACGAGTCCGAGGACACACGATGCCGTCAGAAACCGAAGCAGCGCCAACTCCCCGGGGCCGTATGCCGATAGCCCTGCGCGGATCGCCGCAAAGGCGGACGACCAAAGGAGAAGCAGGACGCCAAGCCCTACGTAGGAACGCACGCAGCCTCCTCTCCGCTCGGCTTCCAGCCCCGAGACCCTCGATGCCGCGGATTGTACTTGGCCCCCTGACGCAGTGGCTGCGGCGCCGTCACACCTTCGGCGATTCGGTGATCGAAGCCGCCCCGCCGCCTTCCGCGTCCCGCACCACGTCGGAGCCCTCTACGGGCGGCTCGGGAACAAACCGCAGGACGAGGATGATCGCGAGTCCGCGGCTCTCTCGCTTCGCGAGTCTCGAGGTCAGCGCGAGACCCGTCAACTGAAGGTAGGACCATGTGAATCCTACTCCGGCCAGCGTCCCGCAGATTGCGGCGGTGGAGGGGACGGCCGTCGTGAGAGTCAGGTACAGCGCCGCCGCCACGAAGAACGCCAGTCGGAGGGCCAACGCGCCCATCTGCACGCGGCGGTTGCCAAACCGCTTGATCCGTCGAGCCGCGAACGGATACGCGGCAACCACGGCGACGTTCTGAACGGCGAAGCAGAGGAAGACGGCGCTCGACGCCATGTGAAATCGCTGCGCGAGGAGCAGCGGAAGCGGGATGCTGAACAGTCCCATCCCGGTGAACGCCGCGAGGGTCGCCGCAAGGAACCGCCTCGTCCCCGGCCGAAGGTCTCGCGAGGATCGCAGCTCGGAGACGACGCGTCGCACGTTCAGCCGGCCGTAGAGGTGATGGGGCACCGAGAGGATCCGCTCCACGAGGACTCCGCCGAGTGCGACAACCGCGCCCAGAAAGGATCTCTCCGACGGCGCGACCCGCGCCCCGCCGCGCGGAACCCAGCGGGCGGAGAGAGCCGCGGCCGCGATACCTCCGAGTCCGATGAGGAGGAACGCTCCCCGAATCGTCGTCGCTTCGTCAAACCAGAGGACTCCCAGCGCCATCGCGCCGCTCCCGACGATCAGGCCGATCTCCCAGCCGATCTCTCCCAGTTGCTTGATGTGGCTGATCTTCCGTTCCCAGCGAATTTGCTCCTGGTTCTCGATCACCACGAGCACCGAAACGGCCGCGTGCGCCATCCAGAAGAAGTTGAGAACCATGTTCAGCAGAACCAGCTGCTCGAACGTTCGGACGAACGCCATCCCGAGCAAGCACGCCCCGACCATGGCGTAGGAGAAGATGAGGACCGGCTTGCGGCGGTACGCCGCGTCCGCCAGCCTTCCCCAGGTTAGGCTGCCGACCACGCCCACGAAGCTGACGAGGCTCGACAGCACGCCGAGCGACGCGACCGATCGACCCAGCACGGTGCCCACGGCGAGCGGGATCAGGACGGAGGCGGTTCCCTGGACGAGGCATGCAAGGGCCGAGGCCACGTACCACGGCTCGACCTCACGCCACCAGTCACGGATCGCTCGATGCACGGGAACCCCCTCGAAAGGACGCCGCGCCAAGCGGCGCCGCACAACCTCAGCGGAAGCTCAGGAACGGCCGCAGTATAGCTGGGCACCACCTTCGATCAATGAGCCTCGTCCGCACAGGCATGGACCATTGCCCTCTTCGTGGAGTGCGCTCTCGGATTGCCCGCGAGGGAGACCGTCGTCGCGGGCGATCAAATGCGCTACCCTGGGATGCTCCATTCCTCGGTGGCGCAGGAGGTCAGGATCCATGAACGATGCCCTTCGATGGATTACCCAACGCCGTTCGGTCCGCCAGTTCACGGGAGGTCCCGTTCCGCAAGAGAAGATCATCGCCGCCCTTCAGGCTGCGATGGCCGCACCCTCGGCCCGCAACCTGCAGCCGTGGAGCTTCCTCGTCGTAACGGACGAGAAGACGCGCGCTGCGGTCGCCAAAGCTCATCCCTACGCCGGCTTCGCCGCTCAAGCGGGAGCGATCATCCTCCCGTTCGGGAAGAAAGAGGGGTCCAAGTGGTTCGATCAGGACATGGCGGCCGCCACGGAGAACCTCCTGATCGCCATCGCCGGGCTCGGACTCGGAGCCACGTGGTGCGGGCTTGATGAGGCGCTTCAGGAGCGGATCCGACCCCTTGTGGGGGTTCCCGACGACCTCTACCTCTTCGCCCTCATTCCGGTCGGAGTTCCCGCGGAGGAGAAACCTGCGCGCACGCAGTACGACGAGGCTCGTGTGCACTGGGAACGGTACCGGGGCTAGGGGGTCGCGTTGGTGAACTAGTCCTCGTTCTCGCGCGCGGGCACTGCGACTGACGTCACTCCCTGGTGCGGGCCCCTCCTGGTACGACCACAGAGACGGACGGCAGCTTGGCATGTCCACACCCGGGTGCCACGCGGGGACGACAAGCTTGACGTGGTCGACGGCTGACACGTCTCTGAGAAGCCGACCGAGTCCTACGTGCTGGCGTTCCGCAATCGCACCGCACCGCGCTGTGCAGTGCGGGAGCCGGCGCCTTTCTGGGGACGGGGAAGGCGATCGCCGCGGCTGAGGCCATCGGCCGCGCTAGGGCTGGAGATCGACACACGGTTCGTCGCCGTCACGCTCGAACGGTTGTCGGAGATGGGTCTCGGGCCGCGCCTGGCTGATAGGTGAGGTCCCGGGCTGCTCTATCGGATCGCCTGGACGCGCCCGCTGAGCGTGTAGACGAGGTAGATGGCAGCGAGGACGATCGTCGTGACTGCGGTGCCCTTAGTATCATGATTGTCGACGGCGATCATGGCGACGAAAATCGCGGCGAGGCATCCGACTACAGAGGCGGCGTAATAGCCAGTTTCCTCCCCGATTCCGACACCGATGCCGAGCACGAAGAGCGCGATCACCCCAAGCCCGATCACACGCGGCTTCTCCTTGCTCTTCGTGCGCGGCTTCTCCTCTCTTCGCCGCTCTAGGCGTTCCTGTTCTTCTAAGACATCGAACTGCTTCATAACGGCGAGTATACGCGCCGTTCTGTGGTTGTGGCTAACGACGTCGGGCGGGTCACGCTCCGTCCGGGACTCGAAACCCTGCTCGTTTGGCGCCGCAGTGCGAGGAGAGAAGCTCCGCGTAGCGTTCGCACCACCGGCCGAGGGCCGATGCAGATTCGCTCGCCGGAGCGTAGAGCACGGCCACGACGTTCGTCGTGCCGGCGTGGATCTTCGTAGCCATCGAATCCTTGACGGGGTTGCCGCACGGTTGCCACACATCCCCCACGCGCCGGCACACGACAAGAAGGTCCTCGAGGTCGATCGCCTGTCCGGACGGATTGAAGACGTACGACTCGCCTGGCTCTCCCCGCCGAAGCTGAAGATCTCGCCCCGAGAGGTCCGCGTCGAAGATCGACCCCGGCAGTCCGGACTCGAGGCTCACGGCGTTGTTCACGTCGACGGGGCCGTTGACGAGCGGGAACTCGCCTCCGAGCGCCGCGCGCAGGAGGAACTCGCTCGCCGGCTTTCCCCGCCCGCTTGGCTTGTAGCGGCCGAAGCGCAGCATCGCGCGGACCTCGTCCCGAACAGCCTGCGGCACGAACCCTTCCCCCGCCTCGCGGACGCGGGCCAAGATGTCCGCGAGAAACGGCGGAGGAGAGGCGCTCGGTAGAACGCGAACGCCCTCCGCCCAGACGAGCCCGGGCAGGACCGGCGGCGGGGACAGTCCGGGGTCAAGGCCGATGGAGTACGGAGAGCCGGCCTCACTCATGACGCTCACTCGGGAATCGCCGCGTTTCCGCTCCACCTAAACGTCGTGGAGACGCCGTTCACCGCAATCGAGTACTCCCCGGGCGGCAATCCTTCCAGCATGAGAGGTGACGTGATCTCGAAGGGCGTCACGGCCTGCGCGCAGACTT
>JAPLGD010000064.1 GCA_026390345.1 Candidatus Bipolaricaulota bacterium
GTTCAGCGTGTCCCCTTCCTTGTCGCTTGCGCGCGATGACGCTACGCTAGAGATCGCGCGAGGGTGGCGGAAGGGGGACAGAGGTTCAGCGTGTCCCCTTCCTTGTCGCTTGCGTGCGATGACGCTACGCTCAGATCGCGCGAGGGTGGCGGAATTGGCAGACGCGCTAGCCTTAGGAGCTAGTGCCTTCGGGCGTGCGGGTTCGAGTCCCGCCCTTCGCAGTTGATGATGCTGTGGCGCGAAGCTATAATCACCAGGCTTCGCGCGGGAATAGCTCAGTGGTAGAGCACTGCCTTGCCAAGGCAGGGGTCGCGGGTTCGAATCCCGTTTCCCGCTCTAGAGGCAGCCGGGGAGTCATGCGGACGCCGGGATGGCGGAACAGGCAGACGCAAGGGACTTAAAATCCCTTGAGGGATTCCTCGTGCGGGTTCGACTCCCGCTCCCGGCAGAAGATATCGCGGGGTGGAGCAATCAGGAAGCTCGTCGGGCTCATAACCCGGAGGTTGTCGGTTCGAATCCGGCCCCCGCAACCAGCGAGCAGGGCGGCGTAGCTCAACCGGTTCAGAGCGCTCGGCTCATATCCGAGAGGTTCGGGGTTCGAGTCCCTGCGCCGCTATTGTTTGACGTAGCACAGTCTGGGGGCGTAGCTCTAACCGGGAGAGCGCTGCGTTCGCATCGCAGAGGTTGGCGGTTCGAATCCGCTCGCCTCCAAGAGAATGACGGGAAGAAGGTTATCCTCCTTCCCGTCGATCTTTTCCGGCTCTGCTTCCTCGCAACTACCAAGCGACGCGGAATGAGAGGGTCCACTCGCGGAACCCATCCGTGTCGATGCTGATGCCCGTCGACATCGAGACGAACTGACCGAGCGCCAGGGTCACGCCCATCGTGCTCTCCGCCCACTCGAACAGCATGCCATCCGTCGTGCTGAAGCACGTCTCCACCGAGAAGTAGAATCCCGATCCGAACGGCGGAATCTGGACCTCGAGGGCGAGCACCTCCCAGTACTCCTGGGGGTAGAAGAGGTAGCCGTCCAGAACGGCGTCGGTCAAGGACTCGACGAACCACCCGTACTCCGGCCGGATGATCACGTACTGCGTCGTGTCAAGGTTCGAGATGCTCGTGAGCGTCGCTCCGCCCACCGTCGCCTGGAACTTGATGCCGTAGACGTCCATCGCTTCGATCACGGAGCCGGTCGACACAAGCGTGGTGTACACGAAGAGGCAGCCGTAGTCGGTTTCTAACGAAGGCGTAAACGCATAGCTAGCAGACTGCGTCTCGTACGTGAGGTCGAGCGTCAGGATGAGCGGAATCCCGAAGAGCGGGCCCACCGCAAGCTCGAGCTCCTCGCTCTCAAACCCCGTGCCGGAGAATAGCGTGACGCTCTCAAGTTTCGCACAGTCGAAGGCATTCGCGGTCACGGTGACCTGCTCGCCCGAGAAGGCGGTGCCCGGAGGCGTCGCCGATGGATCCGTGAGGAATGTCTTCGTCAGCAGGGTCGAGTCGGTCTGCGTCGCTGCAGCGGTGAACGTAATCTCGTCGAGCGTCGCGCCGAGATACGTCAGGCTTTGGAACGTCACCAGTCCGTCCAGGAGCTCGCCGTAGACCTCAAACACCCCACCGTAGTTGAGCGATTCCGACTGTGTCTCCCCGGTGAACGCCCCGTAGAACCGGAACACCATGGGGTCAAACTCGAGCGAGAAGATCCCCTGCGCATAGAGGAAGGATGACGTCTGGGGGTCAAAGAGGATTTCGCCTTCGAAGCACACGGGGCCGATCCCCGCCATGACGTCGAACTCCTGCCACAGCCACCCGTCGAAGATGAAATCCGAGATGCTCGAGACCTCGACAAACTCAATGCGAATTCCGACATCGAGCGTCGACTCGAATGAGCTGAACGCCTGCGGACCTTGCGGGGAGAAACCGATCGCGGCCTCCCAACTGCCGGTGAACCACTCGCCGCCGTAGCCCGCCACGGCACCGCCGAGGAACAGGACTGCCCACAGGAACAAGACTCGGCTTTTCACCGTCAACTCCCCCCTCGCGTGCTCCGTCGTGAGATGCGCGTTCATTGCGGGCCATTCGCCTCGTTTCGCGTAGCCACGCTGACCGTATCCGCCGCGTCCGCACCGACCTACGCTGTACGGCCGTCGCTTTGGGGAAATGCATCACCCGGAGAGCCAGCCAACGTCCCGTTCCGGCGCTCGTCGGGAACGCGAAACCGAGGCTCTTGGCGCCCCTCCAAGACTCGAGGTAGACTCGCGCCATGAGACGATTTGTCATTCTCGGCCACAAGGTCCCCGCCTCCGGCGAGTTCACCCTCAACGACCTCCCCGGCAGTGGGGGCCGACTGGATGTGCTCTGTCGGGCCATCGGCGCCTCGCTGTTCGTATCCCACGGCATTCGTCGCGACGTCGAAGCGGTCCTTCTGATCCAAGGCACGGTGCAACTCCGCATCGTCGGCGACCGAGTCCGGCGTCTGAACCCCGACGAGCGCTCGACGGCGGCCCTTCTCCAGCAGGCCCTTCGGCAAGCGGGCCCCGAGGAGGTCGAAGCGTCGCCCGGCATCTTCGTGTCGCAAGGCTCCCTGACCGGCGCGCTCGATCGGCTCTACCAGTTCGGTGCAAACCCGGTCCTTCTGCAC
The DNA here is from genome assembly GCA_026390345.1 of Candidatus Bipolaricaulota bacterium. Classification (GTDB taxonomy): domain Bacteria; phylum Bipolaricaulota; class Bipolaricaulia; order UBA7950; family UBA9294; genus JAPLGD01. Next base: position 2,642 of record JAPLGD010000064.1, read on the forward strand.
GAGGACGGAGACCCCTTCGACCCCGCCGCGATGCCGGCCGACCCCGCCTTCATCCTCTCCGACCACGTCGACTTCACCGACGACGAACTCGAGACGATGGACGAGTTGCCCCGGGTTTCCCTCGGCCCAACGACGCTCCACACAAGCCAATGCATCACGATCGTCCACTACCTCCTGGACCGCGACGCCGAGGATTCCAACCAGGACCTCGTCCTGTGCCACAAAGTGTGGAGCGAGCCCAAAGCACAGCTAATCTGCGGTCTCCTCCTCGATTTCGGCATCCCGGCAAACCTCGTTCGCCAATCGCCGCCGTCGGTGTACCCCGTGACGGTGGACGGCCTCGGCGAGGTTCGGATCATGGTCCGACCGCGTGACCTGGAGAGGGCCCGCGTCATCGTCGGAGACTACTTCGAGGATCCCGTGTCGGAATGAACGCTCTAGGCGATGGACGGGCGGGTGGACGACGAAGCTCGCTTCACGACTGAGCGTGCCAGGATGGTCGAGCGCGACCTCCGAAGGCGCGGAATCCGCGATGAGCGCGTTCTCGAGGCGATGGAGAGAGTCCCCCGGCACCGCTTCGTGTCCCCGCCCCTCGCGGCCATGGCCTACGCGGACGTCCCCCTGCCGACGGACGAAGGGCAGACGATCTCGCAGCCGTACATCGTCGCCCTCATGACCCAAGCTCTCGCTCTGTCCGGCGGGGAGAAGGTCCTCGAGCTGGGCACCGGCTCGGGGTACCAGACGGCGGTCCTCGCGGAATTGGGTGCCGAGGTCTGGTCCATCGAACGCTCCCCGGGCCTCCACGCCGCCGCCTCGACTCGCCTGGCAAGTCTCGGCTACCCGCGTATTCACCTCGTCTTGGGGGATGGAACGCTCGGCCTGCCCGCGGAGTCTCCGTTCGACCGAATCCTCGCCACGGGCAGCCTGCCCCGAGTTCCGCTCGGCCTGACCTCTCAGCTCCGCCCGGCCGGCATCTTCGTCGGCCCGATCGGTGAGCTCTTCGATCAGCGACTCGTGCGGATCGAGTATGATCCCCCGCACACGAGGGGAGAGACCCTGTGCGTGTGCCGCTTCGTTCCGCTCGTCGGGGAGGCCGGGTGGTTGGCGGCCGTACGGCGTCCGGAGGAGGATCCGTGAGATTGATCGATCTGCGGAGCGACACGGTGACCCAGCCGACCGACGGAATGCGTCGCGCCATGGCGAGCGCCGTCGTCGGAGACGACGTCTTCGGCGAGGACCCCACGGTCCGCCAGCTCGAGGAGCGGATGGCCGACCTCGTCGGGAAGGAAGCGGGCCTCTTCGTCGCGAGCGGAACCATGGCCAACCTCGTCGCCCTCTTGACCCACGCCGGACGCGGAGACGAAGTCATCGTGGGAAGCCTTGCTCACACTTTCCTCTACGAGGTTGGGGGAAGCGCGGCCCTGGGCGGGATCCACTCGTGCGTCCTGCCGAACCAGGACGACGGGACCCTCGACCTCGCCGCCGTCGCGGCGGCGGTGCGCAGCCGCGACGACATCCACGTTCCGCGCACGAAGTTGCTCTGTCTCGAGAACACCCACAATCGGTGCGGCGGTGCCTGCCTGTCCACGGAGTACCTCGACGCAGCGGGAGCCGTCGCCCGCGACAAGGGATTGGCTGTGCACATCGATGGTGCACGACTGCTCAACGCCTCCCGCGCCCTCGGCGTCTCCCCCGCGGATCTGACGCGCGTCGCCGACTCCGTCTCGGTCTGCCTCTCCAAGGGGCTCGGCGCCCCCGTGGGCTCCGTGCTTTGCGGCTCCCGACAGTTCGTCCGCGCGGCGTTGCGTTGGCGCAAGACGGTCGGCGGCGGCATGCGCCAAGCGGGAATCCTCGCGGCGGCGGGACTCTACGCCCTCGACCATCACGTCGAGCGACTGGATGAGGACCACCGGAACGCCAAGGGACTGGCGGAAGGAGTCGCAGCCATCCCTGGCCTCTCGTCTCCCCAGTCCCAACCCTCTCCGACGGCGTGGACGAACCTCGTCTATCTTGCGATCGCGCCCGCGTTGGCCGGAGAACGCAGTGTGAACGCCGAAGTCCTCTCCGATCGCCTCCGCCAGCGAGGAGTCCTCGCGCTCCCAGTCGGCAAGGACAACCTACACATGCGGCTCGTGACGCACCTCGATGTGACGTCCTCGGACATCGATGTCGCCCTCGATGCCCTGCGGTCCGCCGTGCGTGGGACGTAGGTCCGCCCACCCCCTGAACGACGTCGCCCCCCCTCGGAGTCCCTGCCCTGTCCATACCCCCGCACCGGTTCTACGCTGGGCATACCGGGTGGTGAGAGGGGCTCTGCCCAACAGAGGCCCTCAACCCTACGCATCGCACGACCGAAGGGGGAACGATGAAGGGGCTAGCGTCGGTTCTGGGGATCATCCTGCTCAGCGGGTGCGCGGCGCTCGCTGGGTCTCTGGAGCTATCCATCGGCGGGGGACCGTCTGCCATCTCGCTCGACGCATTCAACGGGATCATTGAGTCCTGGAACGCGCTGATCGGGCACTTCAACGAGTTCGCCGCCGCCCACCCCGACGTCTCTGGCTCCATCCCGACCCTCGACCTCCTGACGACGAGCCTCGTCGCGCACGCCGCGGAAAGGTACTGGATCCTGGACTGGTTCGCGCTGGGCGCGCGGTTCGAGTACGAGCAGTCGAAGGCCACGACTTCGGGAACGTACGTCGGCGCCGAGACCTCCAGGGTCGACATCGACCTCGAGTACCAGACCATCGGCCTCCTCGCTGGAACGCGCATCCTCTTCCTGGACGCAGGGTTGCGCCTGGCCGGCGACGTCAACGTGGGGTACTACCACGGGTCCCTCAACCACTCAGTCGTCTTTCAAGTCCCGACCGAGTACACGGACGCGATCTCCGGCCTCCCGCCGGAGGGCAGCGGCCGCCACTCCGGGAATACCGTGGGGTTCGAGGTTGGTCTTGCCTTGGACATCCCGTTCGCCGCGGGAGGCTACCTCGGCGCGGCGGTCGCGTACCGCTCGGCCATGATCGACTCCCTCACCAACACGGCCGGCGAGGAACTCGACCTCGACGGCGACGGAACCGCAGAAGATGCAAACCTGTCTGCAATCAGCGTTCGCTTTTGCTTCTCCATCGACATTGATCTCTCCCTCGACGGGGAAAAGGAGTAGTCATGAAAGAGGCACGACTCTGTCTGTTGCTCGGCGCGGCGATCCTCCTGGCGGGGTCCCTCGGCGGCTGTCTTGAGTTCGGCGTGACCCAGCCGCAGGCGCTGTTCACCGCCTCACCCGCCGAGCACGTCATCCCGTTCACCGCCAGTTTCGATGGGACCCTGTCCCAGAAGGCGGGCAGTGAGATCACCTCCTACGTCTGGTCGTTCGGCGACGGAGGCGGCGCAACCGGAGCTCTGGTCGATCACACCTACACCGTGGACGGCGTCTACGAGGTCACGCTGACCGTGATCGACGGGGCCGGATCCTCGGACACAACCTCGCTCACCGTCGACGCCGAGAATCCACTCCCGACGGCCGGGTTCTCCTACGACCCCAAGAGCAATATGGACGGCACCTACATCGTGGGGGCCATGGAGTGGATCTACTTCGACGCGTCGACCTCAAGCGACGACAGCGGCATCACCTCCTACGCCTGGGACTTCGGCGACGGCGACACCGCAACGGGGGTAGAAGTCAAGCACCGGTATGCGTCCTCCGGAACCTACAACGTAACGTTGACCGTCACGGACGATGACGGAGACGTGTCAACCTACGTCCAGCAGATCACCGTGACCGGAAACGGCACGTGCGGATCCGGGTCGAGTGGAGGGTCGTGCTCATGATTCGACGAATCTGCCTGGTCGCTCTTCTTCTCAGTCCGCTCTTCCTGTCCGGATGCGTCCTGAACACAATCCTTGATGACGTAGTCAACTCGTACCCGCGATCGGTCATCGACGCGCAGCCGACCGAGGGCACGGCGCCGCTGACCGTGACCCTGGACGCCCACTACTCCCGCGACGAAGACGGCTTCATTACGGAGTACCGATGGGAGCTCGGAGACCCGGCGTCCGCCACCGGATCGCAGCTCAGCTCGACGTGCACCCACACGTACACCGACCCGGGGACGTACCTCGTCAAGCTGTCGGTGACCGACAACGAGGGCGCGACGGACTCCCAGCAGGTTGCGATCGTCGTCGAGAACGCGCCTCCCGTCCCGCAAGCTACGGTCAGCAACTCGACGCCGTATCCGGGAGACACAGTCACCTTCGACGCGTCCGCCTCGTACGACGTGACCGGCAGCATCGCGAGCTACGCATGGGCCTTCGGCGACGGCGGCACGGGAGACGGCGTGACCGTCACGCATACCTACGCAAAGGGCGGAACCTACAGCGCGACGCTCACCACAACCGACAACGAGGGTGCCTCGTCTGACACCGGCCTGACGGTGACCGTCAAGACCGGATCCAGCAACTGCGACGACGACGACTGCGGCGACGACGCGGTCCCGATTGCCGTGATCAACGGCCTCCGAAACGGCTGCTCCAACTACCACACGGCCAACGTGCCCGTCACGTTCGACGGCCTCTCCTCACGGTCGGAGGGCGGCAAGATCGTCAGCTACGCGTGGGATTTCGGCGACGGTTCGACGACGACTGGCCCCACCGTGACTCACACGTACTACTCCGCCGGCACCTACCTCGTCACACTCATCGTGACCGACGAGGCGGGCGGAGTCGGAACCAGCGCAGGCTACGACCGAGTCTACGGCTCCGGCGGAGGCAGCTGCTCCTAGGACATCTGCAAGCGAGCGCGATGAGGCCCACTCCTCCCGACCGGAGCGGGCCTCACTCTTTTCAGGCGAAGTGCGTCAGAAGACAACGTCGACGTCGACGAGCGAGCGCTCGGCGTCGTAGTACTCGAGCACGAGGAGGAGCGGAGCGTCCGCCTCGACGACCACGAGGCCCCAGAATCCGTCCTTCAGTCCGATGTCGTCCGCCGTGCTCATGTACCGCGCGACGCGCGGGCCGAGCTCGAACGGCGTAGACCCGGCGATCCCGCCCTCCGCGTCGTACAGCACAAGAGTTCCGGCAACGGTCCGGTCGTGCGGATTGACGAGTCCGATCCCCGTGGTCCGATTCGGCGTGCTGGCGTAGTTCGCAGCCTGCACGACGGAACCCTCGGCGCCGCTCGCTTCGACGTTCTCCACGACGACCCACTCGCCCGACGTGGAGATCCACAACGCGATCGCCACTTCGAGCGACGACTCGATCCGGAGCAGCCCCCACGTCTTGGCGTCGCGCTCGACGAGGAGTTCGTCGACGAACAGCACCTTGGACGCATGCGCGGCAACGGATTGCGACGTCTCGACGATCACCGAACCGTCCGCGTCGTAGACCATGCACGAGAAGCTGCCCGCCTCGTCCCCCACGTTGGAGACGACGAGCGCTGTGCTCGTCCGCGCCGTGGAGTCGTGGTACGCCGAGTACGTGTTCGCCAAAGCCGCGAACGGCACCGCGAGCGCCAAGAGAAGCGACCAGCACAGAACGCTCCGTTTCACGCATCCTCCTTCGAGCTGCCCCGTCGCGAATCGAGGACCGCCGCGAGGAAACGACCGGTGTACGACTCCGTAACCCGGGCCACCTCCTCGGGCGTCCCAACGGCAACAATCGCCCCTCCGCCGTCTCCCCCCTCGGGGCCGAGGTCGATGATCCAGTCGGCCGTCTTGACGACGTCGAGGTTGTGCTCGATGACGACGACCGTGTTGCCGGCCTCAACAAGCCGGTGGAGAACGTCGAGAAGCCTGTGCACGTCAGCGGCATGGAGGCCCGTCGTCGGCTCGTCGAGGATGTAGAGCGTCTTTCCGGTCGACCGGCGTGACAGCTCCTTGGCAAGCTTGATCCGTTGCGCCTCTCCTCCCGACAACTCCGTCGCCGGCTGGCCGAGCTCGATGTACGAGAGCCCGACATCGTCGAGCGTCTGGAGCCGACTCTCGATCGCCGGGACGTTCTCGAAGAACTCACGAGCCTCGTCAACCGACATGGCGAGGACGTCGGCGATCGACTTCCCCTTGTACTTCACCTGCAGGGTCTCGCGGTTGTAGCGCGATCCTTTGCAGACGTCGCAGGGCACGTAGATGTCGGCGAGGAAGTGCATCTCGATCTTCTCCTGGCCCTGCCCCTGGCACACCTCGCAGCGCCCTCCCTTGGTGTTGAAGCTGAATCGCCCTGCGTTGTAGCCGCGCAGCTTCGCGTCCGGGGTGCGGGCGAACAGGGTGCGGATGTCGTCGAACAGCTTCGTGTACGTTGCGGGGTTCGAGCGCGGCGTTCGCCCAATCGGGGACTGGTCGATCTCGATCACCTTGTCGATTGCCTCGGCGCCCACGATGTCGTCGTGCGCCCCGGGGCGGCGCGTCGCGAGGTGGAGCTTGTGCGCCAGGCCGTAGTAGAGCACGTCTTCAACCAGCGTGCTCTTGCCGGATCCCGAGACCCCCGTCACGCAGACGAACCGGCCGAGCGGGAACGTCACGTCGATGCCTCGCAGGTTGTGGGCCGAGGCCCCGAGCACCTGGAGCGACTTCCCGTTCCCGCGACGCCGCTTCTCCGGAACCGGGATCCGCAGCCGCCCCGACAGGTACTGACCCGTCACGGACTCTCGGCACGCCGCCACCTCGTCCGGAGTTCCCGACGCCACGACGTAGCCACCGAGCGCCCCTGCGCCGGGGCCGAGGTCGAGAATGTAGTCGCTCTCGCGCATCGTTTCTTCGTCATGCTCGACCACGATCACGGTGTTGCCGAGGTCGCGCAGCCCCTTGAGCGTCTCGAGCAGTCGGCGGTTGTCACGCTGGTGGAGGCCGATCGATGGCTCGTCCAGGACGTAAAGAACGCCGGTGAGCTGGCTCCCCACCTGGGTCGCGAGGCGAATTCGCTGCGCCTCGCCGCCGGCCAGCGTGCCCGCCTGACGGTCCAGGGTGAGGTAGTCGAGGCCGACGGCCACCATGAACCCGAGCCTCGCCCGGATCTCCTTCAGAATCTGCTCGGCGATCCGCGCTTCTCGCGACGGGAGCGACAGCCCCTCGAAGAACGTCAGCGCCGCCCGGATCGACAACGTCGTCACCTGGTGGATGTTCATCCCCTCGATCGTGACGGCGAGGATCTCGGGCTTCAGCCGCGCGCCACCGCAGACCGGGCACGGAAGCGTCGCGAAGTATTGCTCCATCTCCGCCCGCCACGACTCGGAGGACGTTTCTCGGTACCACCGCTCGAGCGACGGAACAATCCCGCGGAAGGGCCGCGTCACCGTACGTGTCTGGCCGGACGTCGAGGCGTAGTCGAACGAAATCGTCTTGTCGCCCGTCCCAAAGAGGATCGCCTCCCGCTTTGCCTTCGGGAGCTTGCCCAGCGGCTCGTACGGATCGATCCCAAGGGCCGACGCGAGTCCCAGCATCTGCCCCTCGAACCACCGGCTCTTCGTGTCGGCGAACGGGAGAAGTCCTCCGTCGAGGAGTCCGAGGCGCTCGTCGAGCACAAGCTCCGGATCCACTTCCTTGCGCTCGCCGAGGCCGGTACACTCGGGGCACGCGCCGTAGGGGTTGTTGAACGAGAACATCCGCGGGCTGAGCTCTTCGTAGCTCACGCCACACCGCGTGCAGGCGTAGTGCTCGCTGTACAGCTGCTCCGCGCCGTTCTCGAGGGCAACGTTCACCAGCCCGCCGCCGTGCTTCAGAGCTGTTTCGATCGAATCGGCGATCCGTCCCCGCTTCTTCGCCTCAACCTCGACGCGATCGACGACGATGTCGATCGTGTGCTTCTGGTTCTTGGAGAGCTCGATCTCCTCGTACAGGGTGCGGGTGACCCCGTCGACGCGCACCCGCGTGAACCCCTCCTGGCGGATCTCCTCGAACGTCTTCTTGTACTCGCCCTTCCGCCCGCGGACCACCGGGGCGAGGAACTGAACCTTCGACCCCTCCGGGAGCGCCATCACCGCGTCGATGATCTGCTCGGCCGACTGCTGCCGAATCGGATCGCCGCACTGCGGGCAGTGCGGGTGCCCGATGCGCGCGTAGAGAAGACGAAGGTAGTCGTAGATCTCCGTCACGGTCCCCACGGTCGACCGCGGGTTGTGGCTGCGCGTCTTCTGGTCGATCGAGATCGCCGGCGACAGGCCCTCAATCACGTCGACGTCGGGCTTTTCCATCTGACCGAGGAACTGGCGCGCGTACGCCGACAGCGACTCGACGTAGCGGCGCTGACCTTCCGCGTAGATCGTGTCGAACGCGAGCGAGCTCTTTCCCGAGCCGGAGATGCCGGTGATGACGACCAAGCGGTCGCGGGGGAGATCGACGTCGATGTTCTTCAGGTTGTGCTCGCGCGCCCCCTTGATGTGGATGACGTTCATAAGTCCTTCCTCAGGTTCCTGAGCTCGTCGCGCAGGCTGGCCGCGAGCTCGAACTCGAGCCGCTCGGACGCCTTGAGCATCTGGGCCTCGAGCTCCCGCGCGTAGGCGAGGAGCTCGTCGCGCTTTGCCACCGTCGGACGCTCGCGCACGACCCTTGCCGCCTCCGGGCGCGATACGTGCAAGGCTTGGAGGATGTCGGTGACCTCGCGCTCAATGCTCTTCGGGGTGATCCCGTGCTCCTCGTTGTACGCAACCTGGATCCGGCGTCGGCGGTTCGTCTCGTCCACCGCGTGGCGGATCGAGTCGGTCATCACGTCCGCGTAGAGGAGCACCCGGCCGCGGACGTTCCGCGCCGCGCGCCCGATCGTCTGCACAAGCGACGTCCCGGACCGAAGGAACCCCTCCTTGTCGGCGTCGAGGACGGCGACGAGCGCAACTTCGGGGAGGTCAAGGCCCTCACGAAGGAGGTTGATTCCGACGAGCACGTCAAACTTCCCGAGGCGGAGGTCGCGCAAGATGTCGACACGGTCGAGAGTCTCGATCTCCGAGTGCAGGTACCGCGCCCGAACCCCGGCGTCCACCAAGTACTCGCTCAGGTCCTCGGACATCCGCTTCGTCAGCGTCGTCACGAGCACCCGCTCGCCGAGCTCGACCGCCTTGCGAATCTCACCGAGCAGGTGATCGATCTGGCCTTTGACAGGCAGGACGGTTACCTCGGGGTCGATGAGTCCTGTCGGTCGGATCACCTGTTCGACAGTCCGTTGGCTCTTGCGTTCCTCGTACGGACCGGGGGTCGCCGAGGCGAAGACCACCTGGTTCACGCGCTCCTCGAACTCGGAGAAGGTGAGCGGGCGGTTGTCGAGCGCCGACGGCAAGCGGAAGCCGTAGTCGACGAGCGTCGTCTTCCTCGATCGGTCCCCGTGGTACATCCCCCGGATCTGTGGCACGGTCTGATGCGACTCGTCAATCACGAGGAGGAAGTCGCTCGGGAAGTAGTCGATGAGCACCGACGGCGGCTGTCCGGCGCGACGACCGTCGAGGTGGCGGGAGTAGTTCTCGATTCCATTGCAGTACCCCATCTGCTGCATCATCTCGAGGTCGTAGCGGGTGCGCTGTTCGAGCCGCTGCACCTCGAGGAGCCGGTTCTCGTTGCGGAGCACCGTCAGCCGCTCCTCCAGCTCCTCCTCGATCGTCGAGGCCGCCCGCTGCACCTGTTCGTCGGGCGTGATGAAGTGCGACGCCGGGAAGATGGTGATCGTGGAGACCTCTTCGATCGGGTGCCCGCTCACCGCGTCGAGGAGGGCGATCCGCTCGATCTCGTCGCCGAAGAACTCGAGGCGTACGACGCGCTCCTCGTAGGCGGGGATGATCTCGACCGTATCGCCGCGGACGCGAAACGTCCCGCGATCGAACCCGACCTCGTTTCGCGTGTACTGCAGACCGACCATCCGCCGCATCACGTCGTCCCGATCCCAGCTCGCTCCGCGTTCGAGCGTGATCGACATGTCGTAGTAGCTCGACGGCGACCCGAGGCCGTAGATGCACGACACGGACGCCACGATGATCACGTCGCGCCGTTCGAACAGGGCCGCGGTCGCCGCGTGGCGGAGGCGGTCAATCTCGTCGTTGATCGAGGAGTCCTTCTCGATGTAGGTGTCGGTCTGCGGGATGTACGCCTCCGGCTGATAGTAGTCGTAGTACGAGACGAAGTAGTGGACGGCGTTGTCGGGGAACAGTTCGCGGAACTCATTGGCCAGCTGCGCCGTCAGCGTCTTGTTGTGGGCAACCACGAGCGTCGGGCGCTGCACCTGCTGGATGACGTGGGCCATCGTGAACGTCTTCCCAGTCCCGGTTGCACCCCAAAGCGTCTGGAACTGCAACCCCGACCGAAGGCCGTCCACCAGCCGCTCGATGGCCGCCGGCTGGTCGCCGCACGGTTGCAGCCTGTCCGAGATTCGGAATCCCGCCTCTTCGCCGACCCGTGAAAGTCTCATCCCAAGGTAGGAATACTACCGGTCACGCCAGGTCTCAACAACGGGTCCGGAAGGGAGATGCGTCCTCGCTCAACGGAGGACGCCCGCCCTCGCTCAACGGAGGACGCAACGAGCACTACCGCAGGATGCGAAACTCCGCGTAGCGACTGGTGGGTTCGAGCCACGTCGCCTCGACTCGCTCGACGGCAGCACGCTCGGGCCCCCGATGCAGCCAGTCAGCAAGCGCCTCGAGCGCGGGCCGCTCCCCCTCCGCGACGACGCAGACGCTGCCGTCCGGGTCGTTGCGCACTGTTCCGACAAGCCCCAGGCGCCTTGCCTGGGCCAGCGCGTTCTGGCGGAAGAAGACGCCCTGCACCCTTCCGAAGACGCGTGCCTCAAGCCGAGCTCTCACGGCGGTGTATTCCTTTACTTTGCCCTACTCTATCCGATTCTCCGCGACGCGAGGCACACCACGCACCGCCGTCCGCCGGGGACCGGGTGGCTGTCCAGCCTGTAGCCTGTAGGACTTCTGCCTGGAGGGAGGGATGATCGATCTACCGGCGGGGATGTACCCAGGAGGTCTCGGACCGGACCCCGCTCCCCTTGAGCGACGGCCGGACGAGACCGATTCGGATTGCCGCGGGCGGATGGCGCGGCTTGAAGGGAACTGGACGACGCACTTCGCTCTTCTTCTCCTCGTCGCCGGCCTCGGCCTCCTCGGGACCGACTTCGCGATGCTCTTCGTCTTCGGGCCGGTCGAGGGCTCTCCGAACCTACCGCTCCTGCCAATCTCGGCTCCGATTCTCTCGCTTGCTGCGGTCATCATCGGCGTTCGGATCGTTCGCCGGCTCTGGGAGCCGCGGGCTCGGTCGAAGCCGTTCGACTGGCCGAAGGACCGCCGGTTCTAGGCGGGCCGCGCCTCGGGCGCCTACAGGCACGGCTCCAGGAGACCGAGGATCCGCTCGAGCGGCGCCACGTCGTCTGTCGTGAACTGCTCCAGATCAAGCGCATCCACGTCGAGCACGGCCAGCGCGCGCCCGTCCTTCAGAACGGGTATCGCGATCTCGCTCCGCGCGCGGCCGTCGCACGCGATGTGTCCCGGGAATGCGGCCACGTCCGGGACGACCACCGCAGCTCTAGTCTCGACGGCACGCAAACACACGCCGCC
>JAPLGD010000067.1 GCA_026390345.1 Candidatus Bipolaricaulota bacterium
GGCTGCTCTTCGGAGGAGTTCCGTCGCCTCCGAGTCAAGGCGGCAATGCTCGCGGAGGCTTGCGCCTTCCAGGTCCGCGTTGCAGAGAACCTCGGGCCGTGCTTTCCATTGGGCTTCCCGAGCACGACCCACGCGGGCGCGAGCGGCGGCCGACGGCTCCGCGGGAATCGCTTCGAACAGTTCTCCCATGGCCAGCCGGGGAACCTCGACGAACAAGTCCATGCGGTCGAGGAGCGGTCCGGACAGGCGTTGGCGGTAGCGATGGATGTCGTGGAGCGTGCACGTGCACGGCTGCAGGTCGTCGCCGAGGTGGCCGCATGGGCACGGGTTCATCGCGGCGACGAGCGTGAACGCGGCGGGGTATCGAATCGAGACCTCCGCGCGAGCGATCAGGATCGACCGATCCTCGAGCGGCTGCCGAAGCGTCTCGAGGACTCGGCGATCGAACTCCGACACCTCATCGAGAAAGAGGACTCCTCGGTGAGCGAGGGTGATCTCACCGGGTCCCGGAGTGCCGTGACCTCCGCCCACCATTCCGGCGTAGGAGATCGTGTGATGGGGTGCGCGGAATGGACGATGCTCGACGAGGGACTCTCCCCGCGCGAGCAGGCCGGCGACGCTGTAGATTCTCGTGACTTCGAGCGCTTCGCCGAAGGAGAGGGGTGGCAGGAGCCCCGGCAGGCACCGGGCGAGAAGCGTCTTGCCCGCTCCCGGCGGCCCGACCATGAGAAGGTTGTGGCCTCCCGCCGCGGCGATCTCGAGCGCACGCTTGGCCGTGTACTGGCCGCGGACCTCCGATAGATCGGGCGCCGGCGGAACAGATGTCGGCGCGCGGCGCGGAGGACGGGGTGCGGGGGACATCGGGCGATCGCCGCGAAACGCGACCGGGCGGACGGTGCCGTCGAGGGCCAGTTCCCCCACGATGAGGAGGGGGAACTTGGGAGCGGGAATCTGACCCGAGGCGATGAGGATCGCAAGGGCGATGGGGAGGTCGAAGGCCACGCCGTGCTTCCGGACGTCGGCCGGTGCGAGATTGGCGGTGATCCGTCCGGCGGGGAAGGAGTACCCGGCGTTCCGGAGGGCGCTGCGAATCCTCTCGCGGCTCTCGGAGACCTCCTTGTCGGGAAGACCGACGATCTGGAAGCACGGGAGGCCTCCCGAGACGTCGCATTCGATCTCGATTCGCTGCGCCTCGACGCCGAGAATGGCGCCGCTAGTCAGTCGGCCAAACATCGTCCAGTGAGAAGGCCGCCCGGTGGATGCGGACGACGTCTCCCTCCCAAGCCACCACGTCGAATCGCGCAGGGAGATCGGCGTCTGTGCGGGCCATGAACGCCTTCGCCGCGGCGGCGATCCGCCGCTGCTTCGCGTGGCTCACGGCGGCCTCGGGGCCGCCGAAGCCGCCCCCCGAACGGGCCTTGACCTCGACAAACACGAGGGTGTCTCCGTCCCGCGCGACGATGTCCAGTTCTCCTCCCCGGGAAGCCCAGTTCCGAGCCACGATGGCGTACCCCAGGTTTCGTAGGAGCTCGCAGGTATCGTTCTCTGCTTGCCGTCCGGGAGTGTCGCCAGGATGCATGTCTTATAGTAACTTATAGGTCCCGTACTGGTCAATCCCTGACAAGCATCAGCGGAGGAATGGAGGATCCCGCGCGATGGAGGTACAATCGGAGCAATGCAAAGGGCGCAAAGGACTGAATGGGGATCCTTCTGAGGGACGTCCGCCTTCCCGAACACGGAACAGCCAGCTTTTGGATTCGCATCCGCGGCAACCGAATCGACGCCGTATCGAAGGAGCCGCTTGCTCCGGATTCCGAAGACGAGGTCGTCGACACGGGCGGGAAGTTGGCCGTGTCCGGCTTTGTCAACGCGCATACCCACCTGCCGATGGTGCTCCTTCGGGGACTGGCAGACGACGTTCCGCTTGAGGAGTGGCTTGAGCGCCATGTCTGGCCCATCGAACGGAAGCTGAGTCCGGAGGATGTGTACTGGTGCACGCTGCTCGCCCTGGCGGAAGCGATCCGCGGGGGAACGGTTGCCGTCGCGGACATGTACTTCCACACCGATAGGGTCGCTCAGGCCGTCGAGGAGAGCGGAATTCGAGGCGTCTTGTCGTATGGCATGATTGCCCGGTCGATGTCCGAGGGCGGCGAGAAGGAGCTTCGGACGACGGAGAAGGTCGCCGCGACGTGGCGGGGAGCTGCGGAGGGTCGGATTGACGTCGCCGTGAGCCCGCACTCGGCGTACACATGCGGGGAGGATGTCTGGAGGGCTGCCAAGGAACTGGCGCAAGACCGCGGTCTGCGGATCCACACCCACTTGTCGGAGTCGCGACAAGAGGTGGCCACCGTGCGAGCGCAGACGGGAGGAAGCCCGCCGGAGTACCTCGAGAGGCTCGGGATTTTTGAGGTCCCCACCCTCGCGGCGCACTGCGTTCAGGTCAGCGAGTCGGACCTCAACCTCCTGGCGCGAGCGGGAGTCGTCGTGGCCCACTGCCCGAAGAGCAATGCGAAGCTTGGCAGCGGGCTCGCCCCCGTGGCGGCCATGCGGGCCCGTGGCATCCGAGTTGCCTTGGGAACGGACGGCGCGGCGTCGAACAACCGCCTCGATATGATCGAGGAGCTTCGCGCCGCGTGGCTTCTCGCTCGAGGCCCGTCGGAAGACCCCAGAGCGCTGTCCGCGCGGGATGCGGTCGCCATGGCGACGGACGAAGGGCGAGCAGGGCTGGGGCTTCCGCCGGCCCGCCTTAGGCCCGGAGATGTGGCGGATGTCGTGCTGCTCCGCCTGGACGGCGTGCACACGACGCCTGCGAGTGAGGGCCTCTCAACGCTCGCGTTTGCGTCGCAGTCAAGCGACGTCACGGACGTCTGGGTCGCGGGGAAGTCCCTCATGCGGAAAGGTCGGCTCCTCACCATCGACGAGGAGCGGGTACAATCGGAAGTTGGACGCCTGCTGCGCAGGCACATGAACTAGCACCCCGCCTGGGAGAGCGGAATATCCCTCGCTCGGACGTGGGAGGAGGAAACCATGGGTCTGTCGTTGGAGAAGAAAGCAGAGATTGTTCGGGAATTCGGCCAAGGAACTGGGGACACAGGATCCCAAGCGGTGCAGATCGCGCTCCTGACCGCCCAGATCCAGGAACTCACGGGGCATCTCAACCAACACAAGAAGGACTTCAGTTCACAGCGAGGTCTGCGACGAATGGTCGGCCAACGCCGACGGATGTTGAAGTACATCAAGCGCCGTGACTTGTCGGCGTACAAGGCGCTGTCTGAGCGCCTGGAAATCAGAGGAGTCTGAACGTTCCATGTACATACGCGAAAGCATTGACTTCAACGGGAAGGAGCTTGCACTCGAGACGGGGCAGCTCGCCCGTCAGGCCGGCGGGGCGGTCCTCGCCATCTGTGGGGATACCCACGTTCTCGTGACGGCCGTCACGGCGCCTGCGGCGCAGAATGCCGGGTATTTCCCGCTGCGTGTCGACTACGAAGAGCGGTTCTACGCCAGTGGCAAGATCCCTGGCGGGTTCTTCAAGCGAGAAGGGAGACCGAGTGACAGCGCTGTCCTGATCGGTCGGATGATCGATCGTCCTATCCGGCCGTTGTTCCCGGACGGCTACAACGACGAAGTGCAGATCGTGGCGACGGTGCTGTCGGCCGAGCCCGATTGCTCGCCGGGCGTCCTCGCCATCACGGGGGCCTCCGCAGCCCTGATGATCTCCGAGGCCGCCTTCCAGGGACCGATTGCGGCCGTGAAGGTGGGCCGGAAGGACGGACGCTTCGTCGTCAATCCGGACGCCGAGACCCTCGCGGCAAGTGGCGTCGACATCACCGTGGCCGGGACGGAGAAGACCGTCACGATGGTCGAAGGAATGATGGACGAGTTGTCGGAGGCCGAGGTCGTCGAGGCCATCGAGCTCGCTCACGATGCGATTCGAGAGCTCATCGCGCTCCAAGTGCGATTCGCTGAGCGAGTCCAGCCCGTCAAGAAAGTCATCGAGGCTCCCGCGGCAACGGCGGGAGAACTTGTCAAGCGCGTGAGAAGCCTGATCTGGGAAGAGCTTCCTGGGATTCACGACGCTGGAACCAAGCAGGGCCGTGGGGAGTTCATCGAGCGGCGGCGCGAGAAGGCCGTCGCTCAACTCTTGACTGTCGAGGCGACAAGCCCCGAGGCGGCCGCGCAGACCGGGGCGATTTCCGGCGCGGTCGACGCCGTGCTCCGGGAGTACATGCGGAAGCAAATCCTCGACCGCGGACTCCGGCTGGATGGGCGCCGGCCGGAGGAGATCCGACCGATCTCGTGCCGAGTCGGAGTCTTGCCTCGAACGCACGGATCGTCGTTGTTCACGCGGGGAGAGACGCAGAGCCTTGGGATCGTCACGCTCGGCGCCGCCCGCGGCGACGAGCAGATCATCGACCAGATGATGTTCGACGGCCGGAAGCGATTCATGCTGCACTACAACTTCCCGCCGTTCTGCGTCGGCGAAGTGGGACGGATGGGATCGCCGAGCCGCCGGTCGATCGGGCACGGGTACCTGGCCGAGAACTCGCTCCAGGCGGTCCTGCCCACCGAGGAGGCCTTCCCGTACGTCGTTCGCGTTGTGTCGGAGATCCTCGAGTCGAACGGGTCGTCGTCCATGGCGACCGTGTGCAGCGCGTCGCTCGCCATGATGGATGCGGGCGTTCCGATCAAGAAGGCCGTGGCCGGGATCGCCATGGGGATGATCGAGGAGCCGAGCTCCGGCCGTCGAGTCATCCTAACGGACATCCAAGGCGCCGAGGACCACGACGGCGACATGGACTTCAAGGTCGTCGGAACGAGGGACGGCGTCACGGGCTTCCAGCTTGACGTGAAGGTCGGAGGCATCGACAGCGGCACGCTCCGGCAGGCGCTCGAGCAGGCCAAGCGTGGACGCCTCGCGATCCTCGACGAGATGGAGCGGGCGATCTCCGCGCCTCGCGCGGAGCTGTCCCCATACGCGCCGAAGCTGATCACCATGACGATCTCGGTCGACAAGATCGGCCTCGTGATTGGGCCGGGAGGAAAGACCATCCGGCAGATCATCGAGGAGACGGGGGCCGAGATTGACATCTCCGACGACGGAACGGTGAAGATCGCCGCCGTCGACGAAAGCTCCGCCCTCGCCGCGAAGCAGCGGATCGAGGACCTGACCATGGAGCTCGAGGTTGGGACGAGGATGAAGACCCACGTCACGCGCATCGTCGACTTTGGCGCGTTCGTCCAGCTTCCGGGCGGAGGCGAGGGACTCGTCCACGTCTCGAACCTCTCCTCGGGGTACGTGGCCAACGTCCGCGACGTCGTGAGCCTCGGCGACGAGATGACGATCGAGGTCATCGGCGAGGACAAGATGGGGCGCCCCGACCTTCGTAGGGTCGAGGAAGGGGAGCCCGCGGGAGGAGCCGAAGAGCGGGAGCCGCGGGAGAAGCGCGGCCGTCGAGACCGCGGTGACCGCGATGGCGGACGCCGCGGCGGCGGTGAGCGAAAGACCCCGCCCGCTGCACCTCCTGTTGAGATCAAGGTCGGCGATATCATCGAGGGTCGAGTCACGAACACGACCGACTACGGTGCGTTTGTCGAACTCTCTCCGGACGTGACGGGGCTCATCCACATCTCCGCTTTGTCGGATGACTACGTCCGACGCGTGACCGATGTGGTCCACACGGGAGACCTCGTCAAGGTCGAGGTCCTCAACATCGACGAGCGAGGACGCTACAAGCTCCAGAGGATCGTGCCGGAGGGGGAGAAGCGTCGGGAGCCGCAGCACGACGAGGCGGAAGAGCCCCAAGAGAGGGATCTGCGTCCCGAGCGCGAGCCACGCGGAGAGCGCGAGCCACGGGGGGAGCACGAGCCACGCGGAGAACGCGAATCTCGCGCGGAGAGAGAACCCCGCGAGGAGCCCGCAGAGCCTCGTCGCCGCTCCCAGCCTCGGAAGGAAGAGGCTCCGCCGCCGGTCGAGACCGAGCCCCTCCAACCTGAGGAAGACACGGCCCGAGAATTCGAGGATCGGTGGTAGTTCAGACCCTCTACGAGGGGATGAGGAGCGTCACACTCTCGAACGGACTACGGATCCTTGTTGAAGAAGTTCCGCAGTCCCGTTCTGTCAGCGTGAGTGTGTGGGTGAACGCCGGGTCGCGTGACGACCCGGCGCCCTTTCCCGGTCTCGCTCACCTTGTCGAGCACCTCATTTTCAAGGGAACAATGACCCGAACCGGACTTGCGATCTCCCAGGAGATCGACGCGGTCGGTGGGTACCTCGACGCCGCAACGGGGAAAGAATCGACGTTCGTGTATGCCGACGTCCCTGCCGACGGCCTGTCGACCGCGACGGAGCTGCTCCTCGATGTAGTCCTTCATCCGGCGTTCGCGCCGGACAAGCTCGAACTGGAGCGGGCCGTCGTCCTGGAGGAGATCCGCGGTTACGACGACGACCCCGAGCAGCGCGCGTTCGATCAGTTCGTGCGGGGCGTGTGGCCGGACGATCATCCGCTATCGCGCAACATCCTCGGCACGCGGCGATCGATCGAAAGCGTCACACGGAACGATGTGGGCGCGTTTCACGCGCAGGTCTATCGCCCGGCGAACCTGGTGATTGCGGCGGCCGGTGCGTTGGATGCAGATCGCCTCGTCGCCGACGTCGAGCGGCTGACGGGGGCCGACGGCCGCGAGGCGACGGCGACGCCATCGAGGACTCCGCCCCGGTTTCGGGCCGCCCGCGAGCACCACGTGCAACCGACCGGGCAGACGCACGTTTACCTCGCGCTCCCCGGGCCCCTCTCCGATGATCCTCACCGGTACCCGCTCGAGGTTGCCAACGCTGTGCTCGGGGACGGCACGAGCTCGCGCCTGTTCTGCGCTGTTCGCGAGGATCGCGGACTCGCGTACGCCGTGCACAGCACGATCAGCCGGTACAGCGACGCGGGGCTGTGGATGGCGTACGCGGGTGTGGCCCCCGAGACGGCGAACGCCGTGGCGGATCTTCTCCTCGCGGAGCTCGATCGACTGCGCAGCGAGCCGATCCCCGCCGATGAGATTGCTCTTGCCAAGGCACGCATTCGGGGGTCGTTCATCCTGGGACTCGAGTCGAACGCGAACCACGCCATGCGCCTAGGAACGGCCGCGATCAACGGGCGCGAGATCCTCTCCCCCGAGCAGATCCTGGCCAAGCTCGCCGCGATCGACGTGGAATCGGTTCATGACGCCGTAGAGCGCTTCGTCCGGCTCGAGAACGTTCACCTCGCGACGATCGGCCCCAAGGCGTAGCTTGGACGACCCCGTGGGGTCGGGTACGATCAGAATATCATGGCGATTGCGATCTATCCCGGAAGTTTCGACCCGATCACCTACGGACACATCGACATCGTGCGCCGGGCGCGGAAGCTGTTCGGCAAGCTCTACGTCGCCATCGTTGCCAACCCGCACAAGCACCCGCTGTTCACCGCGGAGGAGAGGCAAGAGATCACGATCGCCGCGCTGGCCGAGGAGGGCCTGAACGGCCTCGAAGTGCTGAGTTTTGACGGTCTGCTCGTCGACTGCGCACGAACGTGCGGTGCCGACGCGATCGTCCGGGGCCTGCGCGCGAACTCCGACTTCGAGAACGAGTTTCAGATGGCGCTCACAAACCGCGACCTCGCGCCCGAGTTCGAAAGCATCTTCTTCATGACGGCAGGCAAGTACAGCTTCCTGTCGTCGTCGATGGTCAAAGAGGTCTGCACCTACGGTGGCGACGTCTCCAGCTTCGTCCCCCAGTCGGTCGCCCGCGCGCTACGCGCCAAGCTTCGCGTCGCAGGCTAGTCAGTCTGCGCTTCTCCACATCGCCGCAACGAATCCTCCGCTAGGCACACGCCGCGCTGCGGCCTCGCGCCCGAGCTAGAGGTGCAGGGGCCTTCGCACCGCACAAGCCACGGCGAACGTGGCCGGAATGCTGACGATGGTCACGAGGACGAACTTCGCCAAGGGCGGGAGCGTCAGCTGCAGGGCCGTGCACTGGAAGGCAAGGATGACGGGCACGTGGACGATGTAGGCCGCGTACTGGCTCTGGCTGAGCGCCCTCGCGAGACGACCGTGTGCAGTCACTCTGTCCCGGAAGAGGACGAGAAGCCCGATGCACGCGGCACAGCAGAAGATGGACTCCCACGCGACGTAGAGGATGCCCCACACGGGCTCTCCGATAGGAACGATGTCGTGCAGCCCGAGGTCGTAGACAGCGATGAGCGCCGCCAGGAGCACGGCAACGGCGAGCCACGCCCGGCCGGCGCGCGAGGAGAACCCCGAGAGCCATTGGCGTCGATACGCGACGAGGCCGAGGACGAAGAAGGCGAGGTCGCGCGGGACGTCGGCGAACGCAACCCGGAAGAAGCCGAGGACGTAGACCCAGCGGTCGATCGGGAACGGAATTCGAATCACGCCGGAGACCGGAGCGAGCAGCAAGGCAAAGATGAGGATGGCCAGCGTCCTGGGCGGACGCGCCTCCGTGACGACGGCCGGGGTGCGGCTCCCGCGGATCCTGCGCCAGAGCGCGTAGACGAGGCTGAAGAGGAGGAGGTGCTCGAGAAACCACAAGTGGCCGACGTCGATCGGCCACGCCTTCGCTCCGCCACCCGGCGCGCCGAAGACGAAGATCTGAAGGGGGATCATGAGGAGCGCCCATACGAGCACCGGGAGCCCCAGACGCAAGAGCCGACTGCGGACGAACGCCCGACCTCCCTTCGCATCGTAGGACGCCGCAGAGAAGAAGCCCGAGATGAGGAAGAAGAGGCTCATGAAGAACGATCGGTCGATCGTGAAGAGCGGCCCGAGGATCGCAGCGCGTGACGCCTCCTGAATCGGCCACGCCCCGCCCGTCGGTCCGTACGCTTGGCCGACGTGATGCGCGACGAGGAGCATCGTCAGCGCGACCCGCAGGTTATCGAGGCAGAACAGCCGCTTCGACTCGGTCATCCCACACCCCCGCGCGGCGAGCACCAACGTCCCCACGCCACGCTGGCGCCAGGGTAGCGATCGACACCACGACCGGCAACAGGAAGCCGTTGCGCGCGGCACGTCCGGCCTGCCCTGAGGCTAGTTCCCGGGCGCAATCGCCCCCGGCTCTCGGAGTCGCGTCGCGAGGAGGAATCCGAGGGCAAGAAGGCCGACGAGGACCAAGAGTGACGAGGTCATCGCCCCTGTCGTCGGCGCGCGGAGGGCATCCATGCCGACGATGAAGGCAATTCCCGAAACCTGGCCTGCGAGGAGCAGAAGTCCGCTCGACGTCCCTTCCGGAGCCGGCTGGGTGATCTCGGCCGCGTACTGGAACCCGAGCGGTCCCGACGAGAGGAGGAAGGCGCCGAGCACGAAGGACGACGCGAGTAGGAGTCCGTAGTTGGTCGCGTAGGTCACGCCTAGCAACCCCGGAATCGAACCGGCGAGGGCGAGGAGGATGAACGGGACGCGTCGGCGCAGGCGGTCCGACAGGATGGGGATGACAAGCGCACCGACGATTCCTCCAACGACCATCATTCCGCCGGCCAGTCCAGCTTGCCCGATGGAGAAGCCGCGCGGACGGACGATGTCTTCAACCCACGTCGTGACGGCGTTGAACGCTCCAAGACCGATGAAGAAGAGAACCAGGAGGATGAGGAAGCCACGATTGCGGAGCATCGAGCGGACGCCGTCGAGGACGAGCGATCGCTCCTCCGGGCCGACAGGGTGTGGCGGACGCTCCCTCGAGAAGGCGAGGAAGACGAGGGCGCCCGCGACGGCAGCAACGCCGTAGATAAGAAGGGCCGTCGGCAAGCTCCAGCGCACCACGAGCATCGGAGTCAGGGCGAGTCCCGCGAAGATGCCGGCGTACATCGCGAGGGAGCCGAGTCCCGTCGCCGTCGCGCGCTCGCTCACGGGGAACCAACGCCCCGAGATCTTGGCGATCGCGTTCAGGACGAACGGCTGGCCGACGGCGATGCCGATCTGCGAGACGAGGACCCAGGTGTAGTCATGTGCCAGGAGTCCGCGGAGGAGTCCGAACCCGCCCGTCAGGACCGCGCCAATCCCCACGCCCACCCGGATGCCGTAGGTGTCGAGGATCCACGACGCAGGGAAGGACACGACGATGAACACAACCATGAAGACGAGGGAGAGGAGTCCGATCGCGAGGTTGGACACGCCGTAGAAGGCGGCGGCCTCTCCGGTGACGGGAGCAAAGCTAATCCAGAGCAGCTGGTTCATCGCAATGACCAGCATGAACAAGCCGAGCATCACGAACCGATACCCGACTCCGCGGACCGTACCTTCGCTCATCTCTCCCCCCTAGTGGTGACGCTACACGCTGCCGCGGATCATAGGCGGCGCGCAGGCGACCGTCAACGAGCCGCGCCGCTTGTGGCGAGAAAAGAGAGGGCCCGCCGAGGCGAGCCCATCAAGTATTCTCGCGGCTACCAGTGAAGGTCGAACCCGACCCCGATCCAGTTGCCTCCGGACTGGGTCACGCTCATGCCGAGCCGGAGGTCCGTGTTGGGGCCGATTGCGGTGCGGAACATGACGCGCGTCTCGACCCAGTCGAAGATCCCGGTGCTGTCTCCCGTGTCGAACCAGACGAAGGCCGAGAGCCCGTACTCTCCGCCGCAGCATGCGTCGCCTTCGATCTCGACGCCGAAGAACTCGTCGTATCCGTCGGGAACCTTGCACGGGTCGAGGTATGTGAGCTCCCCGTCCCAGGTCCAGCCGTAGTCGTAGTAGGTCGAGTTCAGATACTCCTGCCATCCGTCTTCGTCGAACAGGTGGCCGGCCTTGAACGTGTAGCCGTCCCACGAGCACTCGAAGAGGAGCGCCTTGAGATCGATGCCGTCGATGAGTGTCCCGCCGCCCGTCAGCGCAAGGTAGGGGGTGAAGCAGAGATTGTCGGCGATCGACACGTCGAAGACGGCGTTGACCGACTTCGATTCAACGGTGTACCAGACGTCGACCCACTCGACGTTCATCCAGGTGAGGCCCAGATCGACGTTGAGCAGCTCAAAGAGAATGTGATCGAAGCCGTCCTCGGCCGAGAAGCTGATTTGAGCGAGGACATCGGCGCAGCAGATCGGGAACTCCACGTAGAGCGACACGCCGCTCCAGAACACCGAGCAGCCGCCCGTCTGAACGTCGACGTAGCCCGCGGGCTTGTACCAGGTTCCGCACTCCTCGAAGACGAAGTGGTCCATCAGCCAGTCGAGCCCGTAGAGATACACGTACTTCGACGAATCGGTCATGTTGAACTGGGCCTGAGCCCAGATCGCGAGGCCGTCGCCCTCCCAGATCGCTCCCAGGGTGGAGCCGGTGCCAAACCACGCGTCTCCGATCGCTCCGCCCCCGTGTACGTCGTCGATCATGAATAGCCCGTAGAAGCGAACCCCTCCGATCCCCGTGCTCACGGAAGAGAGCCAGGCACGCAGCTCGGGTGCCGCCGCGTCGAAGTCGACGAGAGACCGGACCGCGAACCCGCCAAGCGCGCCGCCTGCGTCAAAGAAGACGTTCCACAAGCCGGTCTCGTCGAGGAGCGCCGTCGAGGACAGAGCCCAGCCGCCGATCGCGTAGCTGACCGAGAGGGACGAGTCGAACCCGCCGAGCCCGAACGCCGGCTGCAGATTGATCTGCAACCAGGAAGACCACGTCACGCTCGTCGTGGCGCCGTGTGCGACTCCCGCTGCCAGGAGCACGGCCGCCAGTCCGAGCACCCATGCCCGTCTCTTCATGCCTCCCCCTTGCTGATGGCTGCCACTACGCCTCCGCCACCACGACCGAGAGCGTCTTGGTCTCTCCATCGTCCGTCTGAATGATCAGTTCGTAGGTTCTGGGCGCCAGCGCACTCGTATCCACCTCGAATACGTATCCTCCGATGCTCTCATCGTAGGTCGCGACGCCCCAGTAGACAACTCCCGACTCCGAGTTCAGGAGCGAGATAGTGACGATCGCGTCTGTCACCGGCAGGCCGGTGACAGGATCGAGCACCTCGACCTGCCCGAGGATCGTCTCCCCGACCACGTACCCGCCCTGGACTCCCGTCTGGGAGACGGCACCGCCTCCACCGCCGGGGAGCAGGTTGGCAAGCAACTCGCCGTTCGGCGCCTCCACGTGGAGCGCACCCGCCCCGGCGACGCCTTGATACTCGATGTAGGTCCCAACGTCTTGCCCCATCCTGCTCAGGGTCCACAGTTGGTCGATGGCGCCGTTCAGACTGCCGGCCAGGCCCGCCGCGACGAGCGCCGTGATGTCGGAGTACGAATCGTCGG
The DNA here is from genome assembly GCA_026390345.1 of Candidatus Bipolaricaulota bacterium. GTDB lineage: Bacteria > Bipolaricaulota > Bipolaricaulia > UBA7950 > UBA9294 > JAPLGD01. Next base: position 12,264 of record JAPLGD010000067.1, read on the forward strand.
CGTTCTTCGGCAGGTAGGGAGCGTAGTCAATGTCCCCGAAGGTGCGGGCGTCGATGACGGTCTCCTCCTGGGTTCCCCAGAAGTTGAACTGGGCGTCCAGCGTGCCGTCGCCGTTGTTTGTCGCCGTCCCGTAGAGGTCGCACCAGTTGATGTGGACCGAGGCGGCGTCGACGAGAGGCCGAGCCGGGCTCGCTGACGATGGTGACGGGCTGGGTGATCGACTCCGATCCGTCGTATGACCCATGGTAGACGTAGATCGTGTCAGCGTACGGAAGCTCGGCGCTGTTCGATCCGACGATCGCCGCGTTGAGGTAGCCGCCTGTCGGCTCGGGGCCGACCGGCGCGACGACGATCAGCATCGGAGCCGTCACCTGAACGCCCGGCGTGCTCGGGTCGCCGTCTGGGTCAAGCGCCAGCCACGGGCTGTAGATCACGTCGCCGCTAACGGCGTCGCCGAGCCCGAGACCTTGATCCGACGGTCCCGTCAGATCTCCCCACCAGTTGAGGGCCGCATCAACGAGCGATCCCGTCTCGTTCCAAAGCCCGTAGGCGTTACCGCTGATGCTGTTGTAGCGGAACACGTTGCCCACGTTCCCGTCATACATCGCGATGCCGGCGCCGGTGCAGTCCGAGATCACGTTGAGATTTACGTCGGTGTCCGCGACCGTGTACAGGTAAACGCCGAGGTACTCCCCGGAAACCGTGTTCCCCGCGATGGTGTTCCCGTGGATCATCCCCAGCGTATCGTGAATCAGGTCCGGAACAAGAGCGTCCGCGATCCCGGTCATGATCACGCCCATCTCGATGCCGACGCCGTTGACGACGCCCCCATCGGTGATCGTGTTGCCGAGGATCCGGTTCCCTGACAGCTCCTCGTTCCCCGTAAGCGAGCCGTACGCCCCATACCTCAGATCCAGCGCGAGGACGATCCCCGGGCAGGAGTAATCCGGTGCTGTCGCATCCGAACCGACGACGTTCCCCTGAAGCAGGTTACCGGAGCATGTTAGGTTCGTGCCCGGCCTCACGCCGAGGTAGAAACCGATGCCACCCCCGCCGGCAGCAACGGTCCCGATGATCTCATTGCCGAGGATTTGCCAACCATCCCCGCCCCAGTTCGAGATCCCTTGGACGGTGTCATAGACGACGAGATTGTCCAGGACGACGTTGTCGACGTTCCGACTGAACACCGCGAAGTAGTACAGCGTGGCCGACGTGCAGAGGACCGTGACATCATCAATCACCGTCCCGTCGGCTCCGGCATCCAAGCGGAATGCTGCCTTGTAGGTTGAGTTCGTCGGGGAGTAGCCGACACCGCTTGTGATGACAGCCCCGCCCGCGTCGTCACCGTCGATATGGACTTGCTTGGCGATGGCGACACCCTGGTAGCCGCCCGCCGCAACGAACACCGTACCGCCGGCGGCAACAGCACCTAGACCATTGGACAGCGTCGTGTACGGGGCGTTCATGTTTCCGTTCACTTCAGTGACCGTGGTCGTGCCCGTCGGGCTGACGAAGATGTGACTGCGGTTGCCGAGCGCGTTGCCGCCCGGGGCATCCCGCCGGTCTACGACATAGGCGCCCTCGTTCGACGCGGAGAGCTCAATAACGCTCTCGTGATAGTCGGGATCGTAGTTCGCGGAGTTCCACACGATGTCCCACTCGTTGTGTGCCGTCCCCCACGAGTTGTCAGTCATCGTCCGGTTGGAGGCGTCGGCGAGGGTGTTTGTGTAGTTCATGATGCCGCCCTTGGTTGCGTAGATCGTGTTCTCTGTGAGGGCGACCGCATTGCTGTACTGCACGACGATCCCGTTGCGCGTGTTGTACACGGTGTTTCCCGTGATTGTGACGTCCGTGCAGCCGTTGCTGCCGATCGTCAGCGCGCGCGCAACCCACGTGGACATGGCGCCGCTCT
>JAPLGD010000091.1 GCA_026390345.1 Candidatus Bipolaricaulota bacterium
ACCCCCTACGGGCGGAGCAAGTGGTTCTTCGAGCAGGTTCTCGAGAAGAAGGCCGCTCGCGGGATGGGATCTGTGTCTCTTCGCTACTTCAACGCCGCGGGAGCGGATCCGGAGTTCGAGCTTGGCGAGTGGCATGATCCGGAGACTCACCTGATCCCCCGTGCTCTCGAGGTCGCGCTCGGTCGGAAGGAGCACGTTGAGTTCTGCGGATCGGACTACGACACCCGTGACGGGACCTGCGTGCGCGACTTCGTCCACGTGAGCGACCTCGCCGACGCCCACGTCGCGGCGCTCGATCGACTTCGCCAAGGCTTGCCTGGAGGGGCGTACAACCTCGGAACCGGCGTCGGCCACACGGTGAAGGAGGTTGTCGAGACGTGTCGGCGCGTCACCGGCCGGCCGATCCCGGTCGCCGAGGCGCCGCGGCGGCCTGGCGATCCGGCCGCGCTCGTCGCCGACATCGGGAAGGCCCACGCCGAACTCGGCTGGCATCCGCGCCACCCGGATCTCGAGTTTATGGTGGAGACTGCCTGGGAGTGGCGGCTCAGGCGCGATCGATATGCGCGCGGCGCAGGCGGGTAGGGCGCGCGTTCGGTGACATCGGCTCTGGATTTCGTTATCGTAAGGGCCGCAGGCGCAAACGTGTACGGAGGGCGCCGGCGCAAACGCGTACGGGGCACGAACGTGCACGGCGGGTGCAGCGGCGAACGGACGGCGTGCCGAGGCGGCAAACGCGTACGGCGGGCCGCGTGCGGGGCCATGGAGGGTACATGACTGCAACGACGTTGCTGGCGAAGGTAAAGGCCCGTCAGGCCGTGGTCGCCGTCATCGGACTCGGCTATGTGGGGCTTCCCCTCGCCGTGGAGAAGGCGAAGGCGGGCTTCTCGGTCGTCGGTGTCGAGCGAAATCCCGAGCGCGTGGCGATGGTCAATCGCGGCGAGAACTACATCGGCGACGTCGTTCCGGACGATCTCGCCGCGGTCGTTCGGGCGGGGAAGCTGCGCGCAACCCAGGACTTCTCGGTCGTCGCGGACGTCGATGTTGTCACCATCTGCGTTCCCACGCCCCTCGATCGAAACAAGCAGCCCGACACGAGCTACATCGAGTACGTCGTCGAGCAATCGCTTCCGTACCTTCACCGCGGCCAGCTCATCGTCCTTGAGAGCACGACATACCCGGGGACGACCGAGGAGATCATCCAGCGCCAAGTGGAGGCGCGGGGCCTGGTCGTCGGCCGCGATTTCTTCCTTGCCTTCTCGCCGGAACGCGTGGATCCGGGCAACCAGCGCTACAAGACGAAGAACACGCCGAAGGTCGTCGGGGGGGTGACGAAGGACTGCACGCGGATTGCCGCGGCTCTTTACGAGCAAGTCCTCGAAGGCGAAGTCTTCCAGGTCTCGTCGCCCCGCGTCGCCGAGATGACCAAGATCCTCGAGAACACGTTCCGCATCGTGAACATCTCGCTCGTCAACGAGCTGGCTCAGCTCTGCGAGCGGATGGGGATCGATATCTGGGAGGTCATCGAGGCGGCCAAGACGAAGCCGTTCGGGTTCATGCCGTTCTACCCGGGCCCGGGGCTCGGCGGGCACTGCATTCCGCTCGACCCGTTCTACCTCTCGTGGAAAGCCAAGGAGTACGACTTTTCAACGCGGTTCATCGAGCTGGCCGGGCAGGTCAACGATGACATGCCGCACCATGTCGTCGAGCGGAGCATGATCCTTCTCAACGATGCCGGGAAGTCGGTGCGGAAGGCGAAGGTCCTTGTGCTCGGCGTCGCGTACAAGCGCGACATCGACGACACGCGGGAATCCCCGTCGCTCAAGGTGATCTCGCTCTTGTGCCACCTGGGCGCGGACGTCGTCTACCACGATCCGTACGTGCCGTCGGTCACGGTCGACGGGACGGAGTATGCGTCGCGACCGCTCGACGAGAAGCTGCTGCGTGGGTGCGACCTTGCGCTGATCCTGACGGACCACTCGAACGTCGACTACGGCCTCGTCGTGCGGGGTGCGCCGCTTGTGTTCGACACGCGGAACGCGACTCGGTCCGTGCGGGCCCCGCACGTCAAGCGCTTGGGGGTCGGCGAATGAAGGAGCCGCTGGGCGTCGGCCTCGTCGGCTGCGGGCAGATCGTCCCGCGCCACGTCCAGGCGATCAGTGAAACCCCTGGGCTCGCCGTGCGCGCCGTGTGCGACATCCATCGCGGGCGGTGCGACACGTGGGCCAAGAAGCTTGGAGTCCCGGGGTTCGGGAAGATCGACGATCTCCTCCGCCGCAAAGACGTGGATCTCGTCGCGGTCTGTACCCCGAATCACCTCCACGCACCGATGGCGAGAGCGGCGCTCGCGGCCGGGAAGCACGCGGTCGTCGAGAAGCCGCTGGCGTTTTCGTCGGCCGAGGCGCGCGAGCTTGGGCGCGACTTCCAGAAGGCAGGCCTCGGGCTCTTTCCAGTGTTGCAGGTGAGGTTCAACCCCGCCGTCCAGGCCGTCCTCGACCTCGTCCATCGCGGTGGGCTAGGGCGTCTCTACCTCGGCAGCATGATCCAGCGCTGGAACCGAGGGCCCGCGTACTTCGAGGGAAGCGAGAACTGGCACGGACGGAAGGACCTCGAGGGCGGAGCCCTGTTCACCCAGGGCATCCACTACATCGACATCCTCATCCAGCTTGCAGGACCGATTGAGGAGGTTTCGGCGCGCGCGGCGACGCTTGCTCATGACATCGAGACCGAGGACGCCGCCGTGGCTCAGGTTCGCTTCGCCAGCGGCGCGCTCGGCGTGATCGAGTTCAGCCTCGACGTCTACCCCCGCAACCTCGAGGCCAGCCTGACCCTGATCGGCGAGCAAGGCACCGTCGTCATTGGCGGGATTGCCGCGAACGAGCTGACGCTCTGGAACGTCCGCACACAGCCCGCGCCCACGGGATTGGCGGCCGCCACACCCAACGACTACGGCGGCGCGTACGTCGGCTCGCCGCCGAACCACGCCGACATCTACCGCAACGTGATCGCCCACCTGCGCGACGGAGAGCCCATCGCCGTCACCGCCGAGTCCGCGGCGTCGTCGATCCGAGTCATTGAGGCGATCTACGAATCCGCTCGTACCGGGCGGACGGTCGCGATTCCAGCGGAGGGGGACTAGCATGTCGGCCAGGGCTTCTCGCAAAGACGAGGTCTTCGTCCACGAATCGTCGTACGTCGACGACGACGTCGAGATCGGAGCCGGAACCAAGATCTGGCACTTCTCCCACGTCATGAAGGGAGCCCGGATCGGTCGCGGCTGCACCCTCGGCCAGGGCGTCCTCGTCGGCCCAAACACCGTGATCGGCGACCGCGTGAAAGTCCAAAACAACGTCTCTGTCTACGAGGGCGCCGTGCTCGAAGACGACGTCTTCTGTGGGCCGAGCTGCGTCTTCACCAACGTCGACCGACCCCGGTCCGCGTTTCCCGCCGACGCCGCACAGTACCAGAAGACCCTCGTGAAGCGCGGCGCAACGATTGGGGCCAACGCCACCATCGTCTGCGGCCGCACCCTCGGAGAGCACAGCTTCGTCGGTGCCGGCTCCGTCGTCACCAAGGACGTCCCCGCGTACGCCGTCGTGTACGGCAACCCCGCGCAGATCCACGGCTGGGCGTGCGAGTGCGGCGAAGCGCTCACCTTCTCCAACCAGAGTGCTACCTGCGGGCGGTGCGGGAAGACCTATCGGATGCATGGGGAGCGAGTCGAGTGTGAGCGCGATTCGTAGGGTTCGTGGAGTTCATTGGGTTCGTTGGGTTGAAGCCCCCGGCCGAGTGGGCTCGCCATCATCTCATAGGCTAGAGTGGGATATCATACCTATGACAACAGACGAGGCGGCCGGTTGTCGGGAAGTCGGCATGGCACGGATCGAGCGGTTCGAGGACTTACGGATCTGGAAGCTGGCGCGGGACGTTGCGAACAGACTGTACGCGCTGAGCGCAAACGCGTCGTTCTCTCGCGACTTCGTGCTGAGGGACCAGATCAGGCGTGCAGCGGTCTCGATGCCGTCGAACATCGCAGAGGGGTTCTCACGACGATCCAACAAGGAGTTCGTGCAGTTCCTGTTTGTCGCGAAGGGTTCGGCCGCCGAAGCCCAGAGCCAGCTATACCTCGCGCGCGACCAGGGTTACCTGCCTGAAGAGGAGTTCGACAGGGTCTATCGCGAGATCGACCTCTTGGCGCGTCAGATTTCTCGCTTCATAACGTACCTCAAAGCCGCCGGATGACCCCATGAACCCAACGAACCCAACGAACCCAATGAACTCAACGAACTCTAGGAACCCAACGAACTCAACGAACTCAATGAACCCAACGAACTCAACGAACTCTAGGAACCCAACGAACTCGGACGCCGTTCCCATGTTGGACCTCACCCGCCAATACAACTCCATCCGCTCCGAGATCGACGCGGCGATCGGCGATGTCTTGAAGAGCGGCGAGTTCATCCTCGGCCCGCACGTGAAGCGCTTCGAGGACGCCGCGGCCGCGTATTGCGGAGTCAAGCACGCCATCGGCCTTGCGAGCGGCACCGACGCGCTGCTCCTGTCACTCCGCGCCCTCGGCGTCGGCCCCGGAGATGCCGTTCTCGTCCCAAGCTTCACGTTCTTCGCCACCGCCGGCACCGTCCACAACGTCGGCGCCACGCCGATCTTCTGCGACATCGACCCCAAGACCTACAACATCGACCCCGCCTCCGCCCGCCGCGTTCTTGAAGCAAGCAGTTGCCCGAACTCAGCGAACCCAAAGAACTCAACGAACCCAAAGAACCCAAAGAACCCAAAGAACTCGGTCATCCGCGACATCATCCCCGTCCACCTCTACGGCCAGATGGCCGACATGGACGAAATCATGCAGCTCGCCGACGAGTACAACCTCGCCGTCATCGAAGACGCCGCCCAAGCCATCGGCGCTCAGTACCGTTCCGGCGGCCGTGGGCCCAACGAACTCAACGAACCCAAAGAACCCAAAGAACCCAACGAACTCAACGAACCCAACGAACGCCTTGCTCTTGCCGGTTCGCTCGGCTCCGTCGGCTGTTTCAGCTTCTACCCCACCAAGAATCTCGGCGCGTACGGCGACGCCGGCATGGTCACCACGAACGACGACGCGCTCGCGGAGACGATCGGGTTACTCCGCGTCCACGGCGCGAAGCCCAAGTACTTCCACAAGATGGTTGGCATCAACTCGCGCCTTGACGCCATCCAGGCCGCGATCCTCGACGTCAAGCTCCGCCATCTCGACGACTGGTCGAATGCACGGCGGCGGATCGCCGAGCTCATCTACTATCCGCGACCGCTCCACCTGCAGGAGTGCTTCGCGCACCTTGGCGCCCGCGAGGGCCACTTCCCCCACTCCGAGGCCGCCAGCCGGGAGGTCCTGTCGCTCCCCATCTTCCCCGAGCTGACCGAGAACGAGCAAGACACAGTCGTAGCGGCGATACGCGGGTTTGCGGAACGGCGTCCGTAGTCCGCGGTCCACGGTCCGTGGTCTCGGCGGTGAGACCGTCCGCGGTCCGAGCGGCAGATGGGTCCGTCGTCCGATGTCCATGGCCAAGACCCCATCAGAACAGGGCCATCAGCCTTGACCCCCGCGGTGTCGGACTCCGGGCCATGGGCGCTGGACCCCGGACCCCGGACCCCGCGGACTCCTGACCATGGACCCCGGACTCAAGCCACGAACCCCAACGACGCGTTCCAGACCACCTGACTCAGACACCAGCTTGACGATCGCCACAGCGGCGACAACAATGCCTGAGGTATGGACGAGCGTGACGCGGTACTCGAGGAACTTGCGAAGCATCGCAGCGATCTCTCCCGGCTTGGCGTCAAGTCCCTTGCCCTGTTCGGGTCGACGGCGCGGGGGGAAGCCCGAGCTGACAGTGATGTGGATCTACTCGTCGATTTCTCCCGGCCCGTGGGTCTGTTCGCCTTTCTCGAACTGAAGGGCTACCTCGAGAGGCTTCTTGCTCGCCCGGTGGACCTTGTGACGCTCAATGCCCTCCGCTCTGACTTTCGAGAGACCGTACTCCGTGAGGCGATCTATGCCCCCTAGGGACTGGAAGGCGCGGCTTCAGGACATCATTAGCGCCGTCACAAAGATCGAGCGCTACACGCAGGAGATGACGTCGACCGCGTTCCGAGCAGACGATAGGACCGTCGATGCGGTGGTGCGGAACTTGATTTTGATTGGCGAAGCCAGCCGCCACATTCCGGAGAGTGTTGAGCAGCGCCATCCGGAAGTGCCGTGGGATACGATGCGCGGCATTCGCAATGTGGTAGTCCATGAGTACTTCGGCGTAGACGCAGAGATCATATGGGAGACCGCCCGGCACGACCTACCTCCACTGCTCCCCCTCCTAGAGAACGTTCTGCGTGAGTCATCGTAGCCGGCTTGCACTGCAAACGAGTCAAGGTTGGATTGTTGAGTTTGCAGGGTTGCGGAACTCAACGAACCCGAGCCGTCGCGTTCCGGTGACTGAAGAAGCCGTGTCAGATGAAGGCTTCTTCCGAGCGACTCGACAGCGAGGATCGTCGAGTCGCCATGGACAATGGACAGAAGAAGCCGCTGCTAGGTCGCGGGCTTCTTCCGAGCGACTCGACAACAGAGAACGTCGAGTCGCCATCTTCCGAGCGACTCGACACCGAGGATCGTCGAGTCGCCACGAACCCCACGAACTCGGCGAGCCCCACTTGCCACGCGTTCCTCGGCAACGAAGATCGCCGAGTAGCCGCATTCCAGGAGTTGCGGCATCACACGCAGACCCGCAACTCCCTAGCGACTCGGCAACGAAGATCGCCGAGTAGCCTCACCCCAGGAGTTGCGGCATCACCCGCAGTCCAGCAACTCCCTAGCGACTCGGCAACAAGGATCGCCGAGTAGCCTCACCCCAGGAGTTGCGGCATCACCCGCAGGCAGCAACTCCCTAGCTGCTCGGCGACGACGCACAAGCCGAGCAGCCCCCGACTACGGACCAGGAGTTGCGGTGCCACACGTAGGGAAGCAACTCCCTAGCGACTCGGCAATGAAGATCGCCGAGTAGCCCCCCTCGCTATAATGGCAGGGACTCAGAGCCTGAAGGGAGGCACAGCGTCATGGCCAACTACCGTTTCACGGTGATCGTCGAGAGAGACGACGACGGGTGCTTCGCGTACTGCCCGGAGCTACAAGGTTGTCACGCCCAGGGGGACACATACGAAGAGGCTCTGGAGAACATCAGGGATGCTATTCGCCTTCACGTGGAAGACCGCCTGGAGTGCGGCGAAGAGGTTCCGCAAGATGCAGCCGTCAGCCTCACGTCGCTGGAAGTGACCGTGTGACACCCGGCAAGACTCCACGCATCACCGCGGCCGAGATGCGAAGGGCCATTGAACGCGCCGGTTTCACGCTCGCGCGACAGAGCGGAAGCCACCTGATCCTCCGAAACGAGGCGGGAAGGCGCGTAACGCTTCCACTACACGCCCGCAGGATCCTTCACCCGAAGGTCGTGCATGCGATCCTGCGAGACGCGGAACTGACGGTGGACGACCTCCTCGGACTTCTATAGGGTGCGTTGCCCGATGCCCGTGGGGACAAGGGCTGTCGGGAGCACCTCCTCCAGGCCCGACGTTGCCACCTCACGCGGAAGCTGTTGCGACGAAGTGCGCGGCAACTCCCTAACGACTCGGCAATGAAGATCGCCGAGTAGCCTCATCCCAGGAGTTGCGACCTCACACGCACGCAGCAACTCCCTAACGACTCGGCAACGAGAATCGCCGAGTAGCCCCGCCAGGAGTTGCGGTGTCACTCGTGGGAAGCAACTCCCTAGCGACTCGGCAACGAAGATCGCCGAGTAGCCCCCTTCTCACGCAGGCACGATACGCGCTAGAATCCATCGAGAGTGCAGGTGGGGGAGGCACCCCTGGGGGAACAAATGAACCTGGAACGCGACCTCCGCGAAATCCTAGACCGGATTGTCGGCATTGCCGACCCTGACAGAGTTGTTCTCTTCGGCTC
>JAPLGD010000012.1 GCA_026390345.1 Candidatus Bipolaricaulota bacterium
AGCGGTGAGTTCAAAGGCACGGCGGAGATTCGCCGGTACTTCCACTGGATGTTTGAGACGAACTCCGAGCTACGAATCACGGAATCCGGAGTCGGAATCCTGGCCGTTGGGGACAAGGCTGCATTCGATCACGTCATCCGCGGCACGTTCAGAGGGACAAAGTGGGAGCTACCCATCCTCTGCGCGTATGAGCTCAAGGACGGCAAGGTCAAGCGCATGTTGACCGTGTACGACCGCCTCTCGATGGCAAAGCAGGTAGGCAAGGGCTGGATGGCGCAGTGGGCGGTAGGAGCGGTGGTAAAGGCGTCAGAGAAGGGTCTTCGCTAGCCCCTACCGAGAGAACTTCAACTGCGGTTCCTGTGGGGGACGGCGTGCTCCCCGTAGTGGGCGAACATCCGAACTCGCCCCCCACAGGCTCTCGTACCGCAGTTCAGTTGTAGCAGTTGCGATGATGGAGACCAGGCGTGATGTCCTCTCGCGACAGGAGATCGGTCCTCACCCAAACCAATTGATTACAGACCTCGACATCCGCTGGGAACTCAGGCGCCTCGATTGCGTTGAGGAATCGCTGGGATTTGACGAACTCTCTCGTCATCTTGATCCTTGCCAGCAATGGGGTGATCCGCATGGCGAAGATGCCCGAGGCAGTTGCCAAGGCATGGGAGGGGCGCGAAGGTCCAATCGTCCTGGCAACTGTAGACAGGAAAGGGACTCCGAACGCGATCTACGCGACCTGCGTCAGCATGCCTGACGATGAGCACCTGCTGGTTGCCGATAACTACTTCTCGAAGACGCGCGCGAACATCGAGGCAGGCAGCAAGGGCGCTCTACTGTTCATCACAAAGGGCGGCGAAGCCTACCAGGTAAAGGGGATCGTGCATCGGCACACAAGCGGCCCCTACTTCGCGGAAATGAAGAAGTGGCTCGATCCGAAGATGCCGGGGCATGCCGCAGCTCTTCTCTCCGTAGAGGAAGTCTACTGCGAGAGCGAGAAGCTTCTCTGACCTGTCCCCCTCGACAGCGACCCAACGTAAGGGCGCGGATCGGGAGGAAGTGGTCTTGTCCCGTCAGGCGACTGCAATCGCACATTCGGAACTCATGGCTAGCCTGGTGTACTAGCACCAGGAACTGTGTTCTGCAAACCGCGCGGCAGAGCTCTCACAAGAAATCCACACGTGTGGACTTGGCTGATTAGGGCGGGAGGATGGCGGCGGAAGCGGTCGCACGGTTCTTCCGTCGCTCGGGAGTCCGCTTCCGCGGACTCCGTCCTCGTGGCGGAGGTCGGCGACTGAAGCGACTGGATCGCTCTTCAGTCGCTAGGGAGTCTGCCGACTGGATGGTCGCAGACTCCATCCGGCCCTCCAAAGCTGAAGCCCGAGGGGCCGCTGCGGCCCCTCGGGCTTCAGTTAGGGCGGGAGGATTCGGACCTCCGAATGGCGGCTCCAAAGGCCGCTGCCTTTCCACTTGGCTACGCCCTAGAACGTCACGTCCTCAATCGGGACGGCCTCAGCAGCGAGGTCCTGTCCGACAACTTCGTAGTACTTCGCGAGGATCGTTTCCTCCATGAGGAGGCGGAAGTCGTTGTCGATGGGATGCGCGGTGTCGCGGAACTCGCCGTTCTTGACCTCGCGACTCGGCATCGCGACGAACAGGCTTTCCTTGCCCTGAATGATCTTCACACTGTGCACGATGAAGACATCATCGAAAACGACCGAGCAGAACGCCTTGAGATTGCCTTCGTTCCGCATCGGGCGAATCTCAACCTTCGTGATCTGCACCCAAGACCTCTCTTGATCCGTCGATGTCTTCGACGATCTTAGCGAAACCCCGATCCCGGTTCAATCGGACGCTGTCTCCCCTCGGAGTTGGAGCACGGTTACGCCGTCCCCGCCTTGGTTCGGAGGAGCGAACCCGAACGACGAGACGAACGTGCACGACGACAGGTAGTTGCGAACCGCTTCGCGGAGCGCTCCGGTTCCCTTGCCGTGCAGGATTACGGCCTGCCGGATATCGGCACGCAGGAGTTGGTCGAGGTAGTCCTCCACCTCGCGAAGCGCCTCGCTGACGGTGCGGCCGCGCAAGTCAAGCAGGAGCGGCACCTGGCTCGGCCTCGGCCGCCGCATCGCAATCGTCCGCTCCCCCACCCCACTGCGGGCGCCGGCACCCGCGCGCCGCCCACCGTCCACACTTGCGGCTGGCTCCAGATCCGACACCTCCGTCGTGACGCGAATGCCGCCGTCGAGGTCCACGATGACTTTCCCGCGCACGTCGAGCTGGACGATGCGGCCGTTCTCGCGAACGCTGTGGACCCGCACCAGCGCGCCGACTTCGATCGACGCCGGATCGATCGGCACCGGCCGGTCGAGGTCGGAGAGCGCCTCCCGCTCCCGCTCGGCCTCCTCGCGAAGCGTCGCCAGCTCTACCAGGGCGGCCTTCACGTCCTCCTCGTGCGGCATCTCCGCCGCCGAGCGAACCCGCGCCATCGCCTCCTCCGCTCGGCGCTGGCCGACGCGCAAGAACGCCTCGAGCGCCCGTACGCGGCCCGAGAGCGACGCCTCCCGCTCCCGCTCGAACGCCTGCAGTTTCCCGGCGTACTCCTCACGGAGGGCTCGCGCCTCCGCGCGCTCCCGCTCCGCGCCCTCCCGCTGCTGAACAAGCGCCTGCCGCTCTCGGTGCAACTCGTCGATGATGTCCTCGGCCCGAATCTCACCCCCAGACAGCGAAGCGCGCGCCCGGTCAATCAACTCTCGCGGAAGCCCCAGCCGCTCCGCGATCAGGAGCGCATTCGACCGCCCCGGCACACCTTCGACCACACGGAACGTCGGGGAGAGCGACGCGACGTCGAACTCCATCGACGCCGTCTTGATCTCCGGGTGGCGGATCGCGAAGTACTTGAGCGGCGTGAGGTGAGTCGAGATCGCCACGAGCGCACCACTCGCCAGCAGCGCCTCGATCACGGACAGTCCGAGGGCCGCGCCCTCCTGCGGATCCGTTCCTGCTCCCAGCTCATCCAGGAGGACGAGCGACCCCGCGTCGGCGTGGGCCAGGATGTCGACGATGTTCCGCATGTGCGCGGAGAACGTTGAGAGGCTCTGCTCAATCGACTGCTCGTCGCCGATGTCGGTTCGAATCGACGACACGATTCGGATCTCCGAATCCGGCGACGCGGGGACAGGGATGGCCGACTGAGTCATCAAGGTCAGCAGTCCGAGGGTCTTCAAAGTCACCGTCTTCCCGCCCGTGTTCGGACCCGTGATGACCGTCATCCTGCGACCGTCCCCGAGCGAGAGGGAGACGGGAACGGCGCGATCCCGCGCCAGGAGTGGATGTCTCGCGTTCCGGAGCGAGAGCCGATCCCCGAGACGAGGGAACCCGCACCGGTCGCCGGCCGCGTACGCGGCGCGGGCGAACAGGCCATCCAGGTGGCCGAGGACGGCTCGGTCGCGCAGGAAGGAGGACTCCGACTCCAAGAAGAGGTCGGTCAACTCGCGCAGGATGCGCCGGATCTCGTCGCGGATCTCGTCCGACAGCTGCGCGGCGGCGTTGTTCTCCGCCACGAGCGCCGTCGGCTCCGCATACAACGTCTGCCCCGTCGCCGAGCGGTCGTGAACGACGAAGTCGGTCATCCCGACCGCGCCACTGCGAACCGCGAGGACGAGCCGTCCCTGGCGGCGGGTGACGACGGGCTCGCTGATCAGGTCGGCGTGCCCGTCGATGAACGATCGGAGCTTCGTCTCGATGCGCGACTCGACCGTGCGGCGCTTCTTGATCAGCGCGGCCAGCTCGTCGGACGCGTCGTCTCGGATTCCTCCACGCTCGTCGATCACTCGGCGAATGCGGCGGCCGAAGGCGTCCCCGCCCGCCATGAGGCGTCCGGCCAGGGTGACCAGACGCGGGTGCGCGTCGTCTCCCTCGAATGATCGGCGCAACGCGAGCGTCGCGTCGATTGTCTCGAGCAGGACGAGGAACTCGCCGCCGTCGAGGAAGGACCCGTCCCGGGCACGGCGCAGGAGCGGTGCCAGGTCGCGGACGCCGCCGAGCGAGAAGCGCCCGCTCTTCGCGAGGGAGGAGATCGCTTCGGACACCTCGGCCATCGCCGCTTCGATCGCGGCGCGGTCTGTGGTCGGGAACAAGGCGTCAACCGCCTCCTCCCCGAGTGGCGACGAAGCGTGCGAACGGACGATCGATTTCAGTCGATCGAACTCGAGGTCCCGCAACGCTTTGTCGTCGGCAACCGGCATCGTCTCGCTCCAGACCCGTCCCGCCAAGCGGGGTTGTAGCCTATTCGTCCGCGTCGATCCACGTCCGACCATCGTTCCATCCAGGAGAAGCCACGACGCATCTTGGCTTCTCCCGAGCTGCCGAGCGCCGCGGATCGCTCGGCAGTCCCTTGCCGCGCCGCGCAAGGTCCGCCATCATACGCTGTCCCGCGGAACCGAACGATCCGAACCCACCGCGAGGCGGGAGACGAACGACCATGTCCGCGCAGCATCCCATCCGAGCCTACGCCGCACTCGTAGGCTCCATGCTGATCTGGGGATTCTCGTTCCTCGCTACGAAGGAGCTGCTTCCCGTTGTCCCGGTGTTGTCGCTCCTCTTCGCGCGCTTCGCGGTCGCCACCATCTTCCTCGGCGCTCTGGCGCTCGCATACAACGCCCTTCGGATCAGCCGGCGGGACCTCGGCGTCCTTGCGGGACTCGCCCTCTTGAGCCCCGTCGGCTACTACCTGTTTGAAACCTACGGCGTAGCGTTCACGCAGGCGAGTCACGTCTCGATCATCATTGCCACGATCCCGATCGGCGTCTACCTCATTGCGTTCGCGCGCCGCATGGAGCGGATCACGTGGCGAAAGACGGCCGGGATCCTCCTCGGCTTCCTCGGCATCGTCCTCCTCGTCGACTCCTCGTCGGGGGAGGCAGGCGCGAGTCTCGCCGGCGACGTTCTCGTGCTCGGCGCGGTCGCCTGCGCCGCCGTCCAGACGGTTCTCCTGAAGGACGCGCTTCGCAGGATCACACCGCTCCAGCTGACGTTCTACCAGTCGCTCCTGTCGCTCGTCGTCTTCGGTCCGCTCGCCGCCGTCAACGGGTTCTCTTGGATTCCGCAGGTCTCCCTTGCCGGCTGGTGGGAGTTCCTCTTCCTGGCCATCTTCTGCTCGGCCGTCGCCTTCCTGGCGATGAACTACGCCCTCGCGCGCCTCTCCGCCACAAGCGTCTCGGTCTCCGTCAACCTTGTTCCGATCGTGACGGTGATCGCGGAAGCCGCCTGGCTCGGCGTTCCTCTGACGATCGCGAAGATCGTAGGGACCGCGCTCGCCGTGCTCGGCGTCCTCGTCATCCAGCTCGAGAAGCACGACACGACGTTGGTTCCGAGACAGGAGGGAGGCTGAGCACGATGCGCTTCCTCCGCTTGTTCGCCCTTCATCGCGAGCCGTCCCGGCGTGTTCTGGCCCTCGCGACCCCCGTGGTCCTCGGGTCGCTCTCGTTCACGCTGTTGAGCGTCGTGGACACGGCGATGCTCGGCCGACTCGGCGCGGCTCCCTTGGCCGCGGCCGGCGTCGCTGGGGTCCTCACCTTCGCGATTCTCTACGCACTCGGCGGAGTGAGCGTCGGAGTCCAGGCCCTCGTTGCGCGCCGATTCGGCGAGGAGGAGTTCTTGCAGTGCGGCGAGGTCCTCCGCTCGGGTCTCGCCGTCGCCGTCCTGTTCGGCATCCCCCTCGTCGTTGCGGCGCCGTGGATCGCGCGGCTCGCGGCGCCGCTCCTCTCCCCCGACCCTGAGGTGGCGCGGCTTGGTGCCGTCTACGCTCATTACCGACTGTACGGCGCCGCCTTCTCGTTCTTCTCGTGGGTGTACGCCGCGTTCTTCGCCGGGGTCGGCCGGACGCGCCACCAGCTGGTGAACTCGATCCTCGTGACCGCCGCCAACGTCGTTCTCGACTACCTCCTCATCTTCGGACGGGGCGGGTTTCCCGCGCTCGGCGTCGCCGGGGCGGCCATCGCCACCAACATCGCCCTCGGCATCGGCGTCGTGTACTACGTCGTCATCACACTCCTGCCGTCCTACCGCAAGACCTATGCGCCATACCGTGGAGGCCGCTTCGTCGCCCGATGGATCCCGCCCCTCTTCCGGCTCTCGCTTCCGGTGCACGCTCAGCGGATCCTGTCGCACGGAAGCTGGTTCGCGTTCTTCCTCATCACGAGCCGCATCGGAACGCTCGAGCTCGCGGCGACGAACGTCATCCGCTCGATCTACTCGCTCTCGATCATGTTCGCCGTCGGCATGGGGACCGCGAGCGCGGCCCTCGTCGGTCACAGCCTGGGCGCTCGGCGCCCCGACGACGCCGAGCGCCTGGGATGGGAGGCGACGAAGCTGTCCGCCTACCTGATGGTGGCCATCGGCATCCTCTTCCTGGCGATCCCTCAATGGATCTTCCGCATCTACACGTCCGATCCGGGCGTCATCGCCGTGGGCCGCACGCCGCTGTTCTACCTCGGTCTCGTCCAGGGTCTCGCCGGGGTCGCCCTCGTGATCTCGCAGACCCTCCAGGGTGCGGGGAACACGCGGTTCGTCCTCGCCGTCGAGCTGTGCGTCTGCATCGGCATCTACCTCCCCATCGCGTTCTTCCTCGGGCTGCACTCGAAGCTCGGCCTCGTCGGCGCGTGGACGGCCGAATACGTCTACTGGCTTTCGCTCGCCGTGGTGATGGTCACCAAGTTCCGCCGCGGCACCTGGAAGACGATCCGCATCTAGCGCGATCGTCGCGTTCTCACCGCAGAGCGCGCAGAGCGGCTCCGAAACCCGGGCAGCCGGAATCAGGACTCTGGTTCTCTGCGGCGTCGCCCGGCCTTCCCTTGGGCCGCCTGGCGATGGGCCTCGGAGGGATCTCACGGCAGAGAGCGCAGCGCAACGCGGCGGACACGCCAACCCGCGATCCCGCCGAGGGCGGCGCCGCCCGAGACCCGTGAGAATCCAAGGTGTGCTCCACGCTATCTTGCGTATCTCCGCGCTCTCCGCGACCTCTGCGGTCGTCGGCCGTTCATCGAGGCAGACTAGCGCGGCGCGACAAACCCGACCACGACGTCGGCCACGTTCGTCCCGGTGGATCCGGTGACGAGGAGATCCTGGCTCGCCCGAAGCGCTGGGTAGGTGTCGTTCTGCTCCAACGCGGCACGTTCGTCGAGCCCCGCGGCGCGGATTCGCCTCACGGTGTCGCCATCGACGAGAGCGCCCGCGGCGTCCGTTGGTCCGTCCACGCCGTCCGTGGCGAGGAAGGCTACGGATGCGCCCGCCACGCCCGACAGCTCGAGCGCAGCGGAGAGCGCCGCTTCCTGGTTCCGCCCACCCGTTCCGCGCCCGCGGACCGTCACCGTGGTCTCGCCTGCCGCGAGCCAGATCGTCGGCGCTTCGACTGCCTCAGCCAGCCGTCGCAGCTCCCGGCCGATCTCCCCACCGGCCTCCCGTGCCTCCCCCGTGAGCGGCTCCTCCCGACGCACGACAGACCACCCTCTCTGGGCCGCGCGAAGTGCCGCCCCGTCGAGGAACGTGTCCCCGCACCCGATGACGCGGAATCGGGTTCTCGCGAACGCGGGATCCCCCGGCTTCAGCGTCTCCTCAAGCTCGCCTCGACACCCCCGCTCGATCGCTCGCCAAACGCCAGCCCGCACGGCCGGTCGGAGGTCGCGCCGTGAGAGGACGTTCCGCGCGTCCGCGAACGTCGTGGGGTCGGGAACCGTAGGCCCTGATGCGATCGCCTCCGGCCGACTTCCCGGCACGTCGGACAGCGCAAGCGCCTCAAGGCGCCCTCGAACGAGCCGCGCGAGCCGTCCTCCCGAAAGCCTCGTCAGGTGCCGGCGCACGACGTTCATCTCGTCGATCGGCACGCCACCCGAGAGCAGAAGCCCGACGGTCTCACGCAGATCGTCGAGGCTGACCCCTTCGACCGGCGCACCCACGAGCGACGACCCGCCGCCGGACAGAAGACACAGGACGAGGTCGTCGTCCGTCAACTCGGCCGCGAGGCGCTCGATCGCGGCCGCCGCCTCCGCGCTCCCCGAGTCGGGAAGAGGGTGACCGCCCACGTGGAACTCCAGTCCCGCAGCCTTGCGCGTCGAGGCGCCGCCCGCAGGAGCGGCGCTCCAAGGAGCAACCACGATCCCGCGGCACGCCGAGCCGCCGAGAGCCTCGATCGCTCCCTCGGCCATCGGAACGGCGGCCTTGCCGATCGACAGCACGACCACGCGCTCTCCCGCAGCGCGGAGGGCATCCGCGTCGCACGCCAGCACCCGGCGGACGAGACTCCCCGGCTCCACGGCCTCCAACCCCGCGGCGAGGAGGTCCAGGATCTCGTCGCGGCCCAACCCGTCGCGGAGCGCTCGACGATCGACTTTGTCCGGGCTCATCTTCCGCCCCCCTTTTGCCTAGGACGAGAGCAGATCGGCAGGAGCGGACAGCCGGAGCACGTCGGGCTCGAGCCGCACCGTTCCTTCCCGTGGCGCACGATGAGGGCGTGCAGTTCGCCGTGCGCGTCCGCGTCGGCTGGCCACGCCGCCATGACGGCCGCTCGGACCGCTTCGTACCGCGTCCCCGCAGAGCTCCACCCCAGCCGCTCGAAGAGCCGCAGGGCGTAGCGATCGGCAACAAACGTCGGCTGCTTCGCGACGTAGAGGAGGATGGCGTCTGCCGTCTCGCTTCCGACTCCGTGGATGCCGAGGAGAGCTGTGCGCACGGCGTCGGGTGGCTCATCGCGCATCGTCGCAGGATCGCCGCCCCAATTCTCGATGACGGCCTTCGCAAGGGCCTTCAGCTTCTTCGCCTTCGCGTTGTAGAAGAGGGCCGGCCGGATCGCTTCGGCGATGGCTTCGATCGGAGCAAGGCTGAGGGCCGTCGGGGAGAGAAGGTTAGTTCGGCGGAGTCTCGAAAGCGCCGCCTCGGCGTTCCGCCAAGCCACGCGTTGCGTCAGAATCGCGCCAACGCAGACCTCCCATGGATCGTCGGCCGGCCACCATCCTTGTCGTCCGTACGCGCGGAGGAGAAGCCGGTAGAGCGAGGCGACGTCCTCAGTGTTCATCGAGGAGGTACGAGCGGATCCCCTCGTAGACGGCGTCTGCAATCTCTTTCTGGCGCGCGAAGGCCTTGAGCGCGCCGCGTTCCTGGTAGTTCGTGATAAAGCCCATCTCGACCAAGACGGCCGGCATCTGGGCCCGCGTGATGAAGAGCGCTGCGCTGCGGACGCCCCGGTCGTGCGATCCCATCACCCGTGCTACACGGTCCTGCAGGACCGCCGCCAGCTGTGCGCTCGCGCCGTCCTCGGGCTGCTTCGAATCGATGTACGTCTCCACGCCGCACACGCTCGGGTCCGAGCACGCGTTCACGTGCAGGCTCACAAACAGCGCCGCCTTCTTCCAGTTGGCGATCTTCGCCCGCTCGGCCAGCTCGACGAACACGTCGCTGTCCCGCGTCAGGACGATTTGGATCGCTGGATCGCCGAGCGACGCCAGGCGCACGAGCTTGGCGACCGCGAGCGTGACATCCTTTTCCTCCGACCCATCCGCGCCCAAGGCGCCCGGATCTTCTCCGCCGTGGCCCGCGTCGATGACGACCACGCGCAGTGGCGGCGGCGCCGCCGGTCCACTGATGCCGATGGCGACGAATCCGAGAGCCACACCGAGGAGACCGACCACGACGATCAGCCGTTGATAGCGTTTCACGCGTTCCTTCCTCCCTGCACGCCGCAGAGTACCCACTGCACCCAGAAGTCGCGACGGCCTCGGACCGGCGCGCGACTGACATTTGCACACCGCCGACCGGTCTTTCGTCCTCCCCTGTCGTCGCCGACCTGTTCCTCGGCACCACGCCTCGTCTTCGGCCTCGCGGCCGCGGGATCGGCACCTGAAGCGGGCGAGTGGCCCGCGATCGTCGCGCTCCGTATCATCGGAGGCATGGCCCGATGGGAAGAACTCGCCGAGCGGAATTGGGGAGCGCGGCGGGAGGCGGCGTACGACACTCCCGGCGCCCGCCCCGCGACGCGCGAGCGGATCCTCGACGTCATCGCGCGCAACGCCTTCGACAACGTGCGCACGTACTCGAACTGCTGCCGCGCGACCCTCTGGGCCCTCGACACCCATCTTCACGTCGCCGAACGGGGCTCGTCCTCCGAGGCTTCGCGCGCGGCGCTGCGCGCCACCACGACCCTCGCCGGCGGGGTCGCGGGAAGCGGAGAGACGTGCGGAGCGCTTCTCGGCGCCCTCATGGCCGTTGGCTTCGCGCTCGCGGCCGACGACTTGACGAACCTCGACGCCGACAAGGCGGTCCGAGAGGCGGGAAAGCGGTGCGTTGCTCAATTCCGAGAGCTGCTCGGGTCAACCCGCTGCTGGGAGGTCCAGGAGAGGATCGTCGGATGGCGCTGCGACGCCCCATCGAAGGACGACGCGTGGAAGGCCGCAGGTGGCGGACTTGCGTGCGCGGCCGTCTGCGCCGAAGCGGCTCGGATCGCAGGCGCCGTCATCCTCGAGTCACGGCGGGACACTGGCTTGGGTCCTGCCGCGTTCGAAGGCTGACGCTAGCTCCCCGCATCGTCGCCCGCCGCTCGCCTCTTGATCGCTGTGGCCCGCTGGGTTCGTTCCGCGTCGCGACGCGCGATCCGCTCCCGATCGTGCCGCTCCAGACGCTCCTCGCGCTCCGCCTCCGAGAGGGTGGATCCCGGATCAAACCCGTCGCGGACGAGGGCCGCAAGCCGCTTCGGAATCGAGACTGAGACGTGCAAGTCGGCGAACGCGCCCCCGTTCACCTGCGCCGAGAGGCCTCCGCCGTACTCAACGATCGCGTAGATCATGCCGAGCGGACGAACCTCGC
>JAPLGD010000035.1 GCA_026390345.1 Candidatus Bipolaricaulota bacterium
CGCCGCTTCGTGAAGCCGCTCGAGCTTGACGCGACCCTCGTCGACTCTGCGCTCGGCCTTCATCTGCTCGCGGACGTCCCTCACCACGGCGAGGAGGTGGGGCGCGCCGCGGAACACGAACGGCCCGCCGTGGACTTCCACGTCCAGGGACGTTCCGTCCTTGCAGAGGTTCACGGAGCGCGCGAGGAACCGACCGGTCTTCTCGATCGAGGCGCGGAAGTTCGAGAAGCCGTGGTAGTAGTCCGGGTGAATAACCGCTCGAGCGGGAAGCCCCACGAGTTCCCGGGCGGCGTAGCCGTACATCCGGCACGCGTTGGGGTTGGCCTCAACGATGGTCTCTTCCAGGTCGAGCACGAAGATCGCGTCGGTCGTCGACTCGAAGATGCTTCGGTAGCGGGCCTCGCTTTCGGCGAGGGCGTGCTCCTTCTCGACCCGATCGGTGATGTCGTGGTTGATGGAGATGTGAAGGGTCTCAGGATTCTTCTGGAAAGGGATGACGACGATCTCCTCCGAGTAGATCGTGCCGTCCTTCCGCTGCTTCCTCTCCACGAAGCGCTCGCTTCCTCCGAGGGCCAGCCGCGCTGTGGCGGCCGTCGTGTCGGGGTTGTCGCCCGCGGGGATCATGTCGGTGACAGTGCCTTTGCCGACGAGTTCCTTCCTCGAGTACCCAGTCTGGTGGACGGCGGCGGCGTTGCAGGCAAGGATCCTGCCGGATTCGGTGTGGACGAGGTACGCGGCGTCGGCCATCGCCTCGAACAGCTGCGCGAAGCGCTCCTCGATGGTCCGTCTCGCCGTGCCTTCGTCCGCGGGAGTCTTCCCCCTTTGTTCTCGCATTCCCCACCCCCACCGCGGGGACCATTCTAGCCTCTTCGCCAAGCCGTGTGGAGTCCGCGCGCGCGCCCTTCGGCCTTTGTTATCCGGGCTCGGCGCAGCCTCGTTGCGCAACAAGGCGTTGACGCGGACTCGTCTGCTCTCGTCTTCAGACTAGATGTACCCGTCGGGAATCACGACGCCGAAGACGCAGGAGTCCTTGCCCTCGAGCATTGTCTGGATCAGGCGCACTTCAGGGGTCTCGCGGAAGATGATGGCCCACTCCTGGGCGTACCAGCCGCCGGAGCAGTGACAGAACGTGCCTTGCCCTCGAGCATTGTCTGGATCAGGCGCACTTCAGGGGTCTCGCGGAAGATGATGGCCCACTCCTGGGCGTACCAGCCGCCGGAGCAGTGACAGAACGTGCGGGACACCCGGTCGCCGCGGCGGATCGCGTCGCGGACAAGCGGACAGAAGCACGCCTCGTAGCGCTTCTCGGCCGGCGTCTGCGCCCTTTCGTATTCCTCCGGCCGCGCCGGCCGGCGCTCGATCATGAGCAGGGGCTCGGGGCCGGACTCGTCGATCCAGTAGTTGTTGCCGAGGAGCTTCTCGTCGGTGATCTTCGTGACGAGCTTCCGGAGGTCCTTGCCGACCTCCTCCCACACGGCTTCGATGATCATCCCGCTCTGGACGATGTAGTGGTGGGCGCAGCGGTTGAGGATACAGGCCCGATCCCGGTCCTTGGGGACCTCGCGGTCGAGACGATCGATCGCTCCTGGGACCCACGCAATGACGCGCCCCCCGTCGAGGGTTTCCACCATTCCCTCGCTTCCCGCCATCACCCGGCGCGCGGCTTCGGGCCCGGCGATCCGCTTCGTGCCCTGCTCGAGCGCCTCGAGCCACATCGGCGTGTGGTACGAGTATTGAACTTCGGTCACGTACCGCTCGGCCTCTTCCCCGTGCTTTTCTGGGCCCTCGTGATAGAGGAACCGCTCCGGATCGTCGCCGACGAGGACGTTTCGCTCGTTGACGAAGCGGACGAACTTGCGTCGCGTGTCGATCAGGTTCGTTCCTTCGGCGCCGCCGACGATCGGTCCGACGTGGCTGAACGAGAACATCGGGAGCCCCGGCAGGGTCTTCGACGTGAAGCCGCTCCGGCGCACGTTCTTCGCCACGGGGAACGCGATCTCATAGTCGATCTTCCCGTCGCGCGGAAACCCGAGGCGTAGGGCTATAGGGGGCCCTGCGAGGACGTTGGCGACCGCCGGGCGCAGCTCTGCGATGGCCGAGAGGATCTCTCCCTGCCCCGCAACTTGCCGGAGCGTCGCAAGAACGTAGAGCGGCGCGACATGCTGCACCGTGATTTCGGACGTCTCCATGGTCTCCCTCCGTCAGGCCGCGCGATGACGATCCCCGCTCGGCACCGATCAGTATCCCCTCCTAGCGTCTCAGGATCGTCCCGAGCCCGAGGCGTTGCGCCGCGTGACGCCGAGCGAGATCATGGTTCCATGGTTGAGCTGCGATCGGTCGATGTGGTCCGGATCCATGCGGCGTTTCTCGAAGCGTTCGCCGACTACGCCATGGGTTCCCCCGCCGGCCTCACCGAGGAGCGCTTGCTCTTGCGCATGCGGAAGAACGCCGTGGACTACGATCTGTCCGTCGGTGCCTACGAGGACGGACGGATGGTCGGATTCACCCTCATCGGAGTCGATGCGTGGGGCGGCCGCCGGGTCGCTTACGACGCCGGTACGGGAATCCTCGCCGCGTACCGTGGCCGCGGGCTAGCTCGCCGCATGTTCGAGCACGCCCTCCCCGCGCTCGCCGATTGCGGCGTCGAGGAGTTCGTCCTTGAGGTGTTGCAGGAGAACGAGCCGGCGATCAAGGCCTACGGGAAGACCGGCTTCGAGACGACGCGGGAGCTTCGCTCCTTCGGCGCGCCGACGGTGGCGATGGTTGAGGGCAACTCGCCCGATTGGGCTCTACGCCCTATCGATCCCGCGCAGTTTGAGCGCGTCGCGGAGGAGATCGATTGGCTGCCGTCGTTCGAGAACCGGATTTCGGCGGTGCGTTCGATTCCAGACGACGTCTCGCTGGTCGGCGCGTTCGATGGGGACGAGTGCGTCGGGGCGTACGCGTACTCCGCGCCGCTCCGCTGGCTCTTGTCTCTCGTGGTGCGACGATCGCACCGCTGCCGCGGGGTAGGCCGTGCCCTCCTCATTCACGCGGCGTCGCATGTCCCGGAAGGCGTGACGCGCGTCGCGGCGCTGAACGTCGACGGAACGGACCTCGGGATGCAGGAATTCCTTGCCCGACTCGGCTTCTCCCCCCTCGTCAACCAGTTCGAGATGAGACGCCCCGTCTTCTAGGCGCACGCAGACGCAGATGTGCGCCCGTTTTCTAGGCGCGCGTGACTGAGCCAGCGCGTCCAGTCTCCTAGGCACCATGCTAGCGCGTCCAGTCTCCTAGGCGCACGTAGACGCAGAAGTGCGCCCAATTGCCTAGGCGATCGGGACCGCACGAGCCGATCTCACGCGCCGCGGAGCACCTCGTCGAGGAGGAGCGGCTCTCCGCCCTGTTCCTCCACCGGAGCGAGGATCTCGACCAAGACGCCGCGGGTCGCGTCGCCCGCGGCCACGTCGAGGAACCGCTCGACGCGACAGCGCATGCGTTTCTTTGCCCGAGCGAGCCAGGTGACGCCCGATCGCGTCTCGAGCGCGACGCCGGCCAGTTTGTCGACGGCGCGGGAGTGCTTCGTCCCGGCCAGGCGTGCGAGATCCAGCTGCTCACGCAGAAGGACGTTCAGGGAGAACTCCGTGCCCTCTCGCAGCACTTTGCCCGTCTCGCTCTGGCCGCCGATGCACAGGATTGCGTACCGATCGGACACCTGAGTCGCCCACGAGCAGACCATCGAGTACGTACGACCCGCATCCTGGACAATGATGAGGTAGCAGCCGTAGATGAGAGGGCTTCCTGCTTCCGCCATACCGTCACCTCCGCGAGTTCTTGCACCCCGCCGGCGCGGGGCGTCCAGCTAGTCGTCGGTCGCCGTCTTGGAAGAAGCAGCCATCGGCTCTTGTTCCTTGTCATGTCCCTCTCGAGAGCCGTTCCCGCGACGACCGTGGTCGGTCTTGTAGTAGCCGCTCCCTTTGAAGTGTACGGCGACGTGAGGAGGAAGGCGCCGAGTCTTCGGACTGCCGCACGCCGGGCAAGCTGTGGCGTCGGCGGACGCGGCAGCTTCAAGCGTCCGAAAGCGGTTTCCGCAAGCTTGGCATTCGTTTCGACGGAGCGGCATGATCCTCCCAGGCGCGAGCGCAACCTGTCTGGCACTCTCGCACCTTAACTGCTAGAATACTACGAGAGCCCTGCCTCTTCGTCAACCGTGTTCTTGTCTCCACCGAAGAAGGCGACGCCTACAGCGCAGGAGGGCGAGTCATGCGGCGCGCACGAGCCTGAATCCGTGCGACAGACGACGCACATAGACGACCTCACCGATCGGTCCCTCAGGACCAAAGTAGCGAGCGCAGATGCGCACGGCCCTCGCGAGGCGGTCTTCGGCGGGCTTCTCTCCCGTCATGGCCTCACGGAACGCCGCCAGCTCCCGGGACCCGCGAGGCGGGACCTGTCCGACTGAGGCGACGTGCGGGCCCGTCGACGCGTTCTCTTCCGTGATCCACAGGGGCAACTGCCAGGCCGCCAGTGCCGGAGAGTCGACGCGGTGTCCCCCGAGGAGCACCGACGGAATCCTGCCCACGCGGTCGGTCGGCGCAACGCGTCGCAGCATCCATTGCAGAACCCGGGTGACCTCCGCCCGTGCGTCCTCGTAGTTGATGTCGATCGGGCACCGAGCCTGGCACGATTGCAGGAGATCGGCCGGGTGGGTGCCGCGGCAGCGGATGCCGAGGGATGTCAAGACGTGGCGCAGCGCGTCCGTCGGGCCGGCCAGGCCGATGCACAGCTCAGCGTTGAGTGCGAGCGTCTTCGGCGCGTTGTCAACCATGACCGAGAGGTCCTCGGCGAGCACGCGGCCGTCGCACGCCATGACGATGTCTTGGTTCTCGCGCACCGCTATGACGAGACTCATTTGCCGTCACGATACTCCACGAAACGGCGCGGAAGAAGAGGAGGGAGCAGGAAGGGGAGGCGTCTGCGAGTTCCCTAGAAATGAGGGCCGCCAGGTTGTCGCGTCTTGGCCACGCCGTATTCCCTGGCGGTTATAGGGCTCTCAGGGACCCCCCTCACCTGTCCAGTATTCCCGCGAACTTCGCGGGCGACCGGACAAAGCCAAACCCCATCGTGGACGTTCGACACCTGAGCGAAAGGGGCGTTCGATCGCTCTGTCCTGACCAGCGAGGATGCGGCTCACCCCGGCGCGCCCCTTCGGCCTGGGCGGGATCAGACAGTCGTACAGGCTTCGTGAGAGCAGATTCCTTCTGGAATCAAAGCGGCCGAGTCACCCTTTGGAGGGTCCGTCGACGCGACGTTGCGTGCGGTTTCGACGGGACGATCGGCGCGACGTGAAGTGCGCCGAGAGGAGGGGAGAACGTATGAAAGGACGACGGCATCCTGCGTTTCAGAGCGTGCTTGTCCCGCACGACACGGGACACGGCGCCATCGGATACTCGTCCCGAGAGCGACGGCGCTCGCTGCCTTGGCAGGAGCTCCTCCTGTTTGTCGCCCTGATCGGGCTGGTGGCTTTTGCGTACGTGCTCCTCACCGCGGAGTCCTCCTCGGCTCCGACCTTGTCCATCCTCGCTCCGGCTCCCGATGCTGCGATTCCTGCGGGAGCGGTGACCGTGACGGTGCGCGCCTTTCACGCAGATCGGCTTCTCGGGAGCGGAGGGTACCACTTGCACTACTACCTCGACGCCGAGCCCCCGACCGCGCCGGGCCGTCCCGCTCTGACGGAGTCGGCGTCGTGCTTCAGTACGGGGGAGACGTCTCACACGTGGAAGCTCGTGGGTTCAGGATGGCATCGACTGTCCGCGCAACTCGTCCGCGCCAACGACGCGCCGCTCTCTCCTGCGGTTGTTGCGACCGTCAACGTGCGGGTCCCTGCATCGACGTCGGCCGCAGTCTGGACCCCGACCGGGGTTGGGACCCCATCGGCGAGCGGAGTTCCCGCCACCTCCCCCTCCAGACCAAGCTCGGACGGAGGCTGCTAGCGAATCGGAGCCGATCGGCTCGAGGTCGACGTCGCTCGCACCTCTTCGCTACCATCCCGTTTGCCGGTCCATCGTGCCGGCCCTGCCGCTGATCCATCGAAGGAGAGGGCATGCGGGTGTTCGGAATCGTCGGGTCGATGAGAGCGAACGGTCACACGACGGCCCTCGTACGCCGCGTTGTGGAGGCGATGGAAAGCGCCTCCACGGGCCTCGAGGTCGAGGTCGTCCAGGCGGCGGAGTGGACGTTCGCCCCGTGTCGAGTCACGTGCTCAACGTACTGCTCGACCCATCCGTACCGCTGCGCGACGACGGACGATGTCGGCGCCGTCCTCGAGCGAATGATGGAGGCGGACGCCGTCCTTCTCGGAGCGCCGCAGTACTTCCGCGCACCGCCGGCCCACTTCCACGCCTTCATCGAACGAGTTCAGTCGATGTCCTTCTTCCACGAGGCGGCGGGAGTCTCGCGCACGCCGTCCCCGCTGGCCGACATCCCGTGCGGCCTCGTCGCCGTGGCCGAGTACTCGAACCCCCACGGGATCCTCGAGTACCTGCACGACTTCTCGACGCTCGTCGGGATGAGGCCGGTTCTGCTCGACGGCTTCCCGTACCTCGGCGTTGGATCGCGTTGGCTCGGGCCGCTGCCGCCCGACGAGAAGAGCCGTGCGCGTGACCCAAGTCTGGAACGCACAAGGAGGAAGTTCCGTGAATGCACTGGAGGCCATGGCTTCAAGGCGCAGCATCCGCCGATTCGAGGATCGACCGGTCTCGCGGCAGATCGTGGAGGCCATCCTGCGGGCGGGAACTCAGGCCCCCTCAGGAAAGAATCGCCAGCCGTGGCGGTTCGTCGTCGTCTCCGGGGACCAGCGGGCGACCATGGTGAAGATCCTGCGGGACGCCGTCGCCGAGGCCAAGAAGCGAGGAGAGAGCGCGGGAAGCGCGGATGGGACGGCGCTTGTGATGGAGCGCGCGCCGGTGACGGTGTTCGTATTCAGCCCGGAGGGCACAGATCCATGGGCGCCTCGGTCCGTCGGGCAGGCGTTCCAAGAACTGGTCGACGTCCAGTCCGTGGGAGCAGCGATCGAGAACATGCTCCTGGCGGCGCAGGACCTCGGCCTCGGCTCTCTGTGGATTGCGGACGTCTTCTACGCGTACGAGGAGTTGCGGTCCTGGCTCAGGGAGACGGGTCAGATGGTCGCAGCTGTCTCGTTCGGCTATGCCGCGGAGAAGCCCGTTCCGCGGTCGCGGCGGCCGCTCGGCGAAACCGCGCGTTGGCTCTAGGTTCCTGCACCAGCCGCACCGTTCGATCCACCGGGTGGAGAACTGTGTCCTTCTCGTCTCTCGTATTCGTTGATACGCTCGTCGGCATTGGAAAGGGGAGGTATTGGCGTTGAGGAGACGTTGTTGGGTGGTGCTTGTTCTCGGCTGTCTCGGGTTTGGAGCCGCGGTGGGCGCGGCGGATCTCACGGGCTCGTTCTACGTAGAAGGCGACCCGTATCCCGATCTTGGCGTTGGAGGGGGCGCCGTCTTGACCCTCACGACGGAGAGCTGGACCGTGAAGAACACGACCACGTTCGACGCCTGGCCGGAGCTTGCAGACTCCCAGGTCCTTGAAATCGAGCGTGCCGTGGGCGATCTCAGCCTGCTCACGACGGCGGCGTTCTCCTTCACGGCCGTAACGTTCGAGCCGCTCGACGTGACGCTGTCGGGCGACGTCTGGACCGCAGAGCTTCCTGCCGATGACCCTCGCGTCGAGATCACGTGTACCGCCGGCGCCGGAGCCACGATCGGCGACACCGTGGACTCCCGTCAGTTTCTCGACGCGACCGTCGCGGTGGGAGATCACTGGGTGACGCATTCCCTAACCCTCTACGCTCATCCGGCCGGCGTGGAGTCGTACGTCGACGCCTTCCTGTCCGTGTTCAAGACGACGATCGGAGACGGGGATCCGGCCATGACGGTCAGCCTGAGCGCGTTCGCCGAGACGTACCTTGTCCCGTTCGAGTTCTCGTACGCGACCGTCAAGGCGAAGGTGAGTCTGGATCGCGCGAGCCTCACGGGGATCGTCACGTACACAGGCGGGACGGAGTTCACCGTGGCGTTGCGGCTCGGCATGTCCTTCGGACCGATTGCGATCGACGAGTAGCCGGCCGAGGAGGAGACCCATGAAGATGTCTCTCGGTGCGAAGACACTGGCCATGCCGTCGCCGGTGTGGGTGATCGGAACCTACGACGCCGCCGGGACGCCCAACCTGATGACCGTCGCGTGGGGTGGAATCTGTTGCTCGAAGCCGCCGGCGGTCTCGATCTCCCTCCGTGAAGCGACGTACACGTACGCCTGCGTGGTTCAACGGCGGGCGTTCACCGTCAACATTCCTTCGGTGAGCCACGCCGCGGCCGCCGACCTCGCGGGGGTCATTTCGGGGAGGGACGGCGACAAGTTCGCGGCCGCGGGCCTCACGGCCATCCCGAGCGACCTCGTGGACGCGCCGTACGTGAGAGAGTTCCCTCTGAACCTGGAGTGCCGACTGGTCGACTCACTCAAGCTTGGACTGCACACGCTGTTCGTCGGTGAGATCGTCGACGTGAAGGCGGACGAAGACGTGCTCGACGGCGAGGGGTACCCGTCCGTCGCAGGTGTGCGTCCGTTTACGTTTGTGGTTACCGAGCAGAGCTACTACGCGCTCGGCAATCGGATCGGTCCGGCGTTTACAGCCAAGAAGGGCGCGGCCTCGTAGGACGAGTCGAGCGGGTGGTCCGCGCGGGCTTGAGGAGGGGCATAGCACGAGCTTGGGATTCGGCTCGTTAGCGGTCGGTCTTCTTCGCGATCTGGACGGGGCGGCGTTCTCCTCGGGGTCTGGGGAGGGCTCAAGCGACGGATCGTGACGGCGATGCTCGCCCTCCTTCTCCAAGGCATAGGATTCGCGGCGATTGGGCTCCTCCCCGCGACGGGGCTCGGGGCGGCCACCGCGGCCATGGCGTTCACCGGACTCGTGAATCCGATCTGCAATGGAGCGTTGTTCGCGGCGATTCAGGCGAAGGTTACCCACGAGATGCAGGGCCGCGTTCTATCGCTCTTGGCGAGCGGCGCAGCGGCCGCATCCCCGCTCGGACTCCTCGTCGCCGGGCCGTTGGCAGACCGGTTCGGAGTGCCGATTTGGTATGTCGTCGCGGGCGCGGTGATGGTGGCCGTCAGCCTGCTTGTGACCGCCGTTCCGGGAGTCCTCCGCTTCGAAACGGATCGCAGCCCGGAAGGCGACGCGGCGTCGCCCGCCGACGGCCCTTCGGTAGCCTCGACCTGAGCCCAGTTGTGAGTCGGGGAAAAGAGACGGGGCCCTCATGAGGGCCCCGCAGTCAGATTCCTCTTATGTCGCACAGCGCAGGGCTACGGGAAGATGCCCCGCCGAGTGTAGACCGTGTGGAGTCGACGCAGGGCGACGACGTACGCTGCCGTGCGCCAGTCGGTCTTGAACTCCTCCGCCGCCGCGCGGACTCGGTCGTATCCTCCGAGGATCCTCCGGCGGAGCTTCGCGTCCACCTCTTCGAGATCCCAAGACTCGCTTCGCTTGTTCTGCAACCACTCGAAGTAGCTAACGATCACGCCGCCGGAATTGCAGAGGATGTCAGGAATCAGATCGATCTTCCGCTCCTGCAGGATGCGGTCCCCCTCGATGTCGGTCGGGCCGTTCGCCCCCTCGGCGACGAGGCGAACCGTCAAGAGAGGCGCCGTCTCCTTCGTGATCTGGTTCTCAAGCGCGGCGGGGACGAAGATGTCTGCCTTCGTCGAAAGGAATCCGCGGTGATCGACCGGCTTCGCTCCGGGGAATCCGGCTACCCCTCCTCGCTCTCGCACGTACTGGGCCAGTCGGTCCGGATCGATTCCCGCAGGGTGAGCCACGGCGCCCGTGTGGTCCTCTGCGGCAACAAGCGTTACCCCCAACGGCCTGAGGAGGCGCGCCGCCCACGAGCCCACGTTTCCGAACCCCTGCACGAAGCACGTCGCGCTGGAGAGATCGAAGGATCGATCCTTCGACCACTGCTCGATGCAGTAGGCGATTCCCTGTCCTGTGGCCTTCTCACGACCCAGACTGCCCCCCGCCTCGATCGGTTTGCCGGTGACAACGTGGACGCACCGGTTTCGCTCTTGGGGCGGCATCATGGACAGGTAGGTGTCGAGAATCCACGCCATGGTCTGCGCATTCGTGTTGACGTCCGGAGCGGGGATGTCGTACTCGGGACCGATGTTGGACCCGAGAGCGAAGGCGAACCTCCGGGTTAGCCGCTCCAACTCCGCCTGAGAGTACTTCGAAGGGTCGCACTGGACCCCACCCTTGGCGCCTCCAAACGGGATGTCCACAATGGCTGACTTCCAGGTCATCCACGTCGCCAGAGCCCGCACCTCGTCGATGTCCACCGCCGGGTGATAGCGTAGGCCTCCCTTGTACGGCCCGAGCGCGTTGTTGTGCTGCACCCTGTACCCCGTGAACATCTCGATCTTGCCGCTATCCAGCCTGACCGGGAAGTGGACGACCACTTCATTGGCCGTGGTGGCCAGGATCTTCCGGATCGACGGATCGAGTCCCATGGTCTCCGCTGCGCGGTCGAACTGCGCAACCACGTTTTCGTACACCGTGCTTCCGCCATGCCGATCCCCCGACATCATGACTCCTCTCCTTGGCGCCTTGAGCTGTCGAATGGCACGCAGCAACACGCTATCAACGCCCATCCGTCTTGACAAGTGACAGAACCCGCGTACGCTAGGTTCCACGATGCATGCCGTGGTCGCTGCCGATCTCCATGGGAACGCGGACCTCTACGAGCTTCTCTTGCGTATTGTCGACAGCTGGCGTATCTCGTCGGTGTTCCTGACGGGGGATCTCCTTCCGGGGAGCGGAGAGCCTCATGATGCAGACGACGAGTCGGGTCTCGTTGCATCTCAGAGCGCGTTCATTCGGAGGGTGTTCATCCCGATCTTCGAGAGTTTCCTTGCGACTCATCGCCACACGCACGTCTACGCCATCATGGGGAACGACGACTGCCGTGCCAACGAGCCGCTGTTGCTCGACTTCGATGCCGCGACGTCAGGGTTTCACCTCGTGAACGGGCGGCTTGTCGAACTCCAGGATTCGCGGCAGATGCACGCGTTCTTCCCGGGAGAGATTCCCCGGCTCTACGTGACGGGATATCCCTACGTGCCGCCGGGCTCGGGGCTTCTTGTCGATTGGGTCAAGTACGAGAACCGTGTGAAGCTGCGCCCGCTCGGCATGGATTCTTGCGTCGATATCTACGAAGCTGGGACCCGTACGGTCGATCGGCTAGGGACAACGACGATCGCCGACGACCTCGAGGACTACGCGGGGTTCTTGAGAAGCGAGCGAGATAGCGACGATCTCATCTACATCCCGGAACAGACGATCCACATCTTCCATGCGCCCCCGTACGGGACGCCCCTGGATAGGATGCCCCCCCAGGGACGGTATGAGCTGCTGCGCTTGCCTGATCACGTGGGCAGCTCGGAGGTTGCCCGGTTCATCGAGCGGACGCAGCCGTACCTCGTGCTGAGCGGGCACTGCCACGAAGCAGTCGTGCTCGGCGACTACAAGACCCAGATCGGCACTACGTGGTGCATCAATCCGGGGAGCCAGGCGCACATCGACGTCCTCAGCATCGTCCAGTTCGACGTCTACGACCCGGCGGAGATGAAGCAGCTGTTCGTCAACGCACGCTAGCGATGGAGGATCGACGGGGACTCCCCGTGAGGAGAGTCCCCGTTTTGACTTCAGGAGTGAAACGCCAGAGGCATACGGGGCACGTTTCCAGTCCGGACAACAGCGCACCGAATCCTCGGCGCTCCTCTGCCTCGTTTGTATCGATCACTCGTATGTCAAGGAGCGATGACGGAGCGGCCCGGCCTTGGAGCAGCTGCCGGTAGTACGTCACAAGCCCCAGGTCGAGGCGCAGCAGGAGGCGTGTGATCTCGTCCCGATGCCGATGGACCACGATGAGAAGGTCGAGGTCGGAGCAGGGCGAGGACCGATCGCGCATCGCACTCCCGTACACGTAGACCGCCTGGAAGGCGGCGCCGAGGCCGCCCAGATACCCTCCGAGGGCCCGTGCGAGAGCGTAGCGAAACGTGCTGTGCACGTCGGGGTCCCCGCAGCGCAGCTCGTCGAGCGCCGTCTCCAGCGGCTCCCGCTTCCGTTCCGCGCAATGCCGAACGGCCTGCTCCACGAGGTCCCCGATCGGGGCCTCGCTTGGCAGAAGCCCGCTTGGCACGGAGCTCTGCATCGCACACCTCCGAGCTTCCCTCCCTCTACGGGAAGATCCCTCGCAGCCGAGCGGCTGTCGCCACGCGCTCGACACCGAGCACGAACGCTGCTGTGCGGAGCGAGATCTCGCGTTTCTCCGCAAGTGACCACACCTCGTTCAACGAACGCTGCATGATCTGGCCGAGCCTTTGGTTCGTCTCGTCTTCTTCCCACGGGTAGCACTGGATGTTCTGAACCCATTCGAAGTACGAGCACACCACTCCACCTGCGTTCGAGAGGATGTCGGGGACGATCATGACGTCTCGCTCGCCCAGGATCAGATCGGCCTCGGGGGTTGTCGGTCCATTGGCTCCTTCGACAATCACCTTGGCGCGGATGCCGCTGGCGTTCCCCGCCGTGATCTGAGCCTCAAGCGCGGCGGGCACGAGGACGTCCACGTCCAGGGTGAGGAGCTCGGGACTCTTGATCTCCTCGACGCCGTGGCCGTTGTACCCCGCCAAGAGATGTCCGGGTGAACCCGCCACGTAGCGGAGCACGTCGTCGATGTCGAACCCCCGTGGGCAATGATAGGCTCCGCTCACGTCGCTGAGCCCGACGATCTTGGCTCCCTGCTTCGAGAGCAACTGAGCCGCGATCGATCCGACGTTTCCGAATCCTTGGACCGCGATACGGGTCTTCGTCACATCGAGGCCGAGACGCTGCAGAACACTGAGCGTTACGAACATGATTCCGCGCCCGGTGGCCTCTCGGCGGCCGAGGGCTCCGCCCATCTCGAGGGACTTCCCCGTAACGATTCCCGGGACGGCCTCTCCGCTCAGGAGCCCGGCCGTGTCCACAATCCAGTTCATGATCTCGGAATTCGTGTTGACGTCCGGAGCCGGGATGTCTCGGCGCGTCCCGATGAGGGAGAAGATCGCTGCGGTGAACCGGCGCGTCAGGCGCTCAAGCTCGCCGTGCGTAAGCCGGGTCGGGTCGCAGATTACGCCACCCTTGCCGCCGCCGTACGGGATGTTCACCACGGCGCACTTCCACGTCATCCAACCAGCCAGCGCCTTGACTTCATCGAGCGTGACCCCAGGATGGAATCGGATTCCACCCTTGCAGGGCCCACGAGCGCTGCTGTACTGAACGCGGTATCCGGTGAACACTTCGACGCTTCCGTCATCCTTTGTCACGGGGATACTGACTTCAAGAGACTTCTCCGGCCTGCGAAGGATCTCCCATATCCCGGCGGGGATGTCCGTCAGCTCGCGAACCATGTCGAGCTGCTGAAGCATCATCGCGTACGGGTTGATCTGGGTTTGCGTGATTCCCGGAGCTAGGGTCTTCGTCTTGTCTTGAGTCGCCATACGGCGTCCACCTCCGGCGTGTAGAGTACCGAACGCCCACGGTTCCCTACACCGAAAACGCCAAGAGAGGATCTGCATTCTTGCAGCCCGCGCCCCGCCATCTCGGAGCTGCGGCGCGGCCACAGGACGGTCTGCTCCTGTCCGGAGGGAGCTCGATGGATGTGCACATGCGATCGCTGTCGTGCCACTCGGTGGCGATTACGCATGTCATATGACGTGCCATTTCGTGTCTGGGTGCGAGTCACGGAGTGTGAGAAGGCCGAACGCGTGCCGTAGGAGTGCATGGCGAAGCCCGGACCGGATACCGTATCGTTCAAACCATGACGAGTCCAAGGCATCCGGTGGCGGCCGGGCAAGCGAACCCCGTCGCCGAGCTTCTTGAAGAGCTTTCTCCGCTGCATGTCCGCTATGCGCGCGGGGAGCTCATCTGCCGCGAAGGTACGTTCGTCGCCGGGCTCCAGCTGATCACGCAAGGGCTTGTTATGGAGACCTGCGGGGAGACGGCCCAGCGGGCGGCGGGCGGGGCGGCCGAACTACTCGGAGCCGGCGATGTCATTGGTCCTGAGGCCGTCCTCTCCGTTCCCGAGGAGCTCTACCTCAGCTCCTACCGCTCGCTGACGGAAGTCCACCTGCTCTTCGTGGACCAAACGGCGCTTAACGAAGCGCTAGCGAACGATCGTCATCTGGCCGCGACCCTCATCGGATCCCTATCGATGCGGCACTTTCGGCTCCGCAACGCTCTCCTGCGCAGCTCGCTAGCGCCAACAGCGCGTCTCCGTTCGGCGCTCCTCGACGCTGCATCGATCAGTGGTGTGACTGCAGCCGAGGAGAGGCCTGTGTCTCTGCCGCCGGAGATTGACCTCCGAGTCCTTGGGGATCTTGCCAGACTGTCGCCGACTCAGGTCCGGCGGGGGATTCAGGAGTTGCCCGGCGTGCAAGCTCAGGATGGGCAGATCATGCTCTCGTTTGAGGAAGTCCTCGCGTGGCGGACGACGTCGGACCCGGACGAGCCTTCAGAGGGTCTCCTGAATGATGGATAGGTAGAACTGGCTGACGCGCGCACGCGCGGCGAGCCCATCGAAGTCCTTGAGCAGGATCTCGCTGTGGTCGGTGGACAGGAGGCCGAGCTCCTTGAACCGCTTCAGCCCCCTCATTAGGGTTTCCACCGATACGCCCAGCATCTCCGCCATGGTCTGACGGGAGATCGGAAGATTCAGAAGGGCGCCCTCTTCATGGGGAGCCCCGTACTTGTTGCCGAGAGCCATGAGGAGCAGGGCGAGGTTGCGGTCCATGGACTCCACCGCCTGCCGCGTGAGCTTGAACTCCAGCATGATGACTTCGCGCGAGAGCCAACGGCAGAGGTCCGCGCAGATGCGCGGGTGTTCCTTGCTGAACGCGAGGATGTTCGACCGCTCGAAGAAGACGAGGGTCGACTCCACGATGGCTTTGGCGAATTGGACGTTGATCGGCTCACGCTCAAGGAAGACCGGCTCGAGACCGTACATCTCTCCCACGGCGAGGAACCGAAGGCAGCGCTTCTCCCAGCCTCGGCTGGCGTACTTGCCGATGCTTACCAACCCGGAGTGAACGATGAAGACCCCGGAGGCGTAGGATCCTTCCTGAGCGATGAGGTCCCCTTCTTCGTGATGGACGAGGAGCGAGATGGCCTCGAGCTTCGTGATCTCTCCGTCGGAGAGCGAAGGGAACACGCTCTTGAGGAAGGTCCTTCGCTCGGAGGTTTCTTTCTTCTGGCTGGCCGCTGTCATCCCGCGAGCGATTCTAAGCGAATCCGGACGGTTTGCCAGGTCCAATGTGCACTGGGGGGCTCGACGCTCGAGCCCCCCAGTCACGGTCAATCTGCGCTGTGCTCTAGACCCAGCCACGAAGCTGCATCGCCTCCGCGACGCGCGCGACGGACACCATGTAGGCCCCGATCCGATTGTCAACCTTGTTGACCTTCGCCATTTGATGGACGTCGTGGAACGCCTTGACCATCTTCTCCTTCAAGCGGTCGTACACCTCATCGATCGTCCAGTAGAAGCCGCCGATGTTCTGCACCCACTCGAAGTACGAGACCGTCACACCGCCGGAATTGCAGAGAAAGTCCGGAATCAGGTACTTGCCGTTCTTGTAGAGGATCGCGTCGGCCTCCGGCGTCGTCGGGCCGTTCGCCGCCTCCGCGATGATCTTCGCCTTGACCTTGGGCGCGTTCTTGTCGGTGATCACGCTCTCGATGGCGGCGGGGATCAAGATGTCGACGTCGAGCTCCAGAATCTCGGCGTTCGTGATGGCCTTCTGCGCCTTGAACCCGGACACGGAGCCGGTCTTCTGCTTGTGGTCGTTGGCCGCGTCGGGATCGATGCCGTTCGCATCGTAGACACCAGCGCGGGAGTCCGTGATCGCGACGACCTTGCTCCCGGCCAACTCCTTCATCAGCTTGGCCGAGTAGTAGCCGGCGTTTCCGTACCCCTGGACGGCGACCGTCGCGCCCTTCAGGTTGATGCCCAGCTCCTTGGCAGCCTCGATGATGCAGTAGACCACTCCGCGGGCCGTTGCGTCGCCGCGTCCGAGCGATCCGCCCAGCGCGATCGGCTTGCCGGTGATGACTCCAGGAGCGTTGTGGCCGACGATCGTCGAGTACTCGTCCATCATCCATGCCATGATCTGCGGCGTGGTGTAGACATCGGGAGCCGGAACGTCCTTGTCGGGTCCGATGAAGCGGCCGATGGCTCGGATGTATCCGCGCGCGATCCGCTCAAGCTCTCCAGTCGAAAGCTCTTTGGGATTGCAGATGACGCCGCCCTTGCCGCCCCCGTAAGGGATGTCGACGACAGCGCACTTCCACGTCATCCACGCGGCGAGCGCCTTGACCGTGTCGATCGTCTCCTCGGGGTGGAAGCGAATCCCTCCCTTGGTCGGTCCCCGCGCGTCGTTGTATTGAACGCGGAACCCCGTGAACGAGCGCACCGTCCCGTCGTCCATCCGCACCGGGAAGTGTATCTCGAGGGTCCGCATCGGCTCACGCAGCAACGCGTGGACCTGCGGATCGAGGTTCAGCTTCTTCGCTGCGGTGTCAAGCTGTTGTTGAGAGATCGCGAACGGGTTAAGTGCCGGACCTTGTGCCATGTGTTTGACCTCCTGAAGTCTGTCTTCGATCCGTCGTTCGACAATCAGAATGCGAACTTCCTTGCCGAGCGGCGGCGACATTATACCGACCGTGAGCGATCCTTCAATGCAGGATTCGTTGTCCCGGCTACTGGGACAACCGCGACAGGATGGAGAGAAGAAGCCGCCGCATCTCGGCCCCCTTCCGCTTCGTCGTCTCGATGACCTCATCGTGGGAGAGCGCCGCGTTCGGGTCGACGCCCGCGGCGAGGTTCGTCGCGAGCGAGATGCCGAGAACCTCCATCCCCGCGTGGGCGGCTGCGATCACCTCCGGCACAGTAGACATGCCGACGAGGTCTGCGCCCATCGCCCGGAAGGCACGGATCTCCGCGGGGGTCTCGTACGAGGGTCCCAGCGTCGCGACGTAGACACCCTCCTTGAGGTCGATCTTCTCGGCGGCTGCGGCTTCGCGGGCGAGGGTGCGCAGGCGGGGCGTGTACGCGGCGGACATGTCGGGGAACCGCGGTCCGAGGGGGTCGAGGTTCGGGCCGTAGAGCGGGTTCGCGGCGAGCATGTTGATGTGGTCCGTGATCAGGACAAGGTCGCCTGCGTGAAGGTCGGGGCGGATCGCGCCCGACGCGTTGGTTACGATGAGAGTCTTGACGCCGAGGAGCGCGAACAGCCGCGTCGCGAACGTAACCTCCTCCATCGTACGTCCCTCGTAGAAGTGCACGCGTCCGCGCTGCAGTAGGACGGGAACGCGGCCGATCCGGCCGGACCAGAACTCGCCGCTGTGTCCGGCGACCGTGGGAACCGGGAATCCCGGGATCTCGCCGCATGGGATCCGCGTTCCTCCCGTGGGGACCCCGAAGCCGTCCGACAAACCCGACCCGAGGGTGATCGCCACCGCGGGGGAAACCTCCAGGCGAGAGCGCAGCACGTCCGCTGCCCGCGTCAACCGATCCCAGCGCTCGTCGTGCATAGTGTGTCCTCCTCGTCTACGCCAGACCGATCGCCTCGAGGGCACGCTCGATCGACTCCGCGGGCACCACGTCGATCGACCCCTTCACGGAGGCCGAACCCGCGGAGGGGGCCCCCACACGGGGGACCACGATTCGCTCGTACCCCATCTTCTCCGCCTCACGAACCCGCTCCGCGACCCGGCGCACCGCTCGCACCTCGCCCGAGAGCCCGACCTCGCCGACGACGACCGTCTTCGGATCGATCGGGCGGTTGCGCAGGCTCGACACGATGGCCGCCACGGCCGCGAGGTCGCTCGCCCGCTCGCGCGCCTCGAGGCCCCCGGCCACCGAGAGGTAGACGTCGGCGCCGCCGATGTGGACGGCGAGCTGCTTCTCGATGACCGCGAGCAGGAGTAGTACGCGATTGATGTCCAGACCGGTGCACCGCCGCTGCGGGACTCCGTACCCTCCGGTCGGAGACACGAGCGCCTGCAGCTCGACGAGGATCGGCCTCGTCCCTTCGAGGATTGGCACGACCACGGAGCCGGGGCGCGGCTCGCCGCGGTGTCCCTCGAGGAAGAACTGCGATGGGTTCAGAATCTCCTTCAGACCCTCCGCCGTCATCTGGAACACGGCTGCCTCGTCGGTGGCGCCGAATCGGTTCTTGACCGAGCGCAGGAAGCGCAGGTCCTCGCCGCGGCTTCCCTCGAGGTAAAGGGCGACGTCGACGAGGTGCTCGACTGACTTCGGCCCGGCGAACGCGCCGTCCTTGGTGATGTGTCCGACGAGGAACGTCACGAGGCGCTTCGACTTCGTGAGGCGAATCAGCGCGCTGCTCGCCTCGCGTAGCTGCCGGAGACTCCCTGCTTCCCCCTCGATCGAGCCGGAGACGACCGTCTGGATCGAATCCACGATCAGGGCGCACGGGGAGAGCTTCTCGACTGCCGCGGCGATCCGCTTGAGCGACTGCTCGGACAGCACGTACAACCGCTTGTGTCCGACGCCGACGCGGCTGGCGCGGAGCTTCACCTGGCTCTCGGACTCCTCGCCCGAGACGTAGAGGACGTTGCCAACCGTTTGAGCGAGCGTCTGGGCAACCTGGAGGAGGAGGGTTGACTTGCCGATTCCGGGCTCGCCGCCGAACAGGATGACCCCGCCCGGAATGAGGCCACCTCCGAGCAGGCGATCGAGTTCGCCCGACCCCGACGGAATGCGCTTCACGTCGGTGAGGTCGATCTCCGTGATCGGGCGCAACTCCTCGCCGAGCCAGGATTCGGCTTTCCGCGGCGACGACGCGCCCTCCGCGGCCTCGGCGAACGAGTCCCAGGCTCCGCAACTCGGGCACCGACCGAACCACTTGACCGATTGGTAGCCGCAGTTGGAGCAGGCGAACGCCATGCTATCCGCTCTGTCGGAAGCGCATCTCGTCGTCGTTGGCGGCGGCCACGACGGTGGACCCCTTGGGGAACTGACCGAGCAGGATCTCCTCGGAGATCGGATTCTCGATCAACCGCTCGATCGTCCTTCGCATCGGTCGGGCGCCGTACTTCGGGTCGTACCCCTGGCGGATCAAGAGGTCCCACGCCGAGTCCTCGAGCTCGAACTTGATTCCGCGCTCAGCGCGCAGCCGCTCCGTCAGCTCGTGGATCATCAAGGTCGCGATCTGTCGAACCTGGTCGCGGTTCAGCTGGTGGAAGACAATGATGTCGTCGAGCCGGTTCAGGAACTCCGGTCGGAAGACGTTGCGCGCCTCGCCGGTGACCCGGCTCTTCATCTCCTGGTACGAGTCCTCGGAGCCATCGCTCTGGTCGCTGAACCCAAGCGTGTCGCGGTCGGTGATCAAGTCGCTGCCGACGTTCGACGTCATGATCAGCACCGTGTTCCGGAAGTCCACCCGGCGACCTTGCGAGTCGGTCAGGATCCCGTCCTCCATCACCTGGAGGAGGATGTTGAACACGTCGCGGTGCGCCTTCTCGATCTCGTCGAACAGGACGACCGAGTACGGACGATGGCGCACCTTCTCCGTCAGCTCGCCGGCCTCCTCATACCCGACGTACCCCGGAGGGGCGCCGGTGAGGCGGGACACGGAGAAGCGCTCCATGTATTCCGACATGTCGACACGGATCAGGGCGTCCTCGTCGCCGAACAGGAATTCGGCCAGGGTCTTCGATAGCTCGGTCTTCCCGACCCCCGTCGGCCCGAGGAACATGAACACGCCGACCGGCCGCTTCGGGTTCTTGACCCCGGCGTAGGCGCGGCGGATCGACCGCGACACGGCGCGCACCGCCTCCTCCTGGGCGATCAGGCGGTCGTGGATCTTCTCCTCCATGTTGACCAGCCGGACCGTCTCTTCCTCCTGGACGTGGCCGATCGGAACGCCGGTCCACATCGACACCATGCGCGCGATGTCCCGACCGGTCGCTTGGAGCTCGCCGCCGAGGACCTCCGACTTGCTCAGCTTCTCCGCCTCCGAGGACAACTCGGCCTTCCGATCGCGCAGGCGCGCGGCGGTCTCGTAGTCCTGCTTCCCGACGGCCTCCTGCTCTTCCTGGTCCAAGGCCTCGGTCTTCTCCATCAGGGAACGGACCTCGTCGGGCATGTGAGAGCTCTGGAGCTTGATCCGGGCCGCCGTCTCGTCGATCAGGTCGATGGCCTTGTCCGGGAGGAACTGGTCGGTGACGTACCGGTCGGAGAGGCGCGCCGCCTCGTAGAGCGCGTCGTCCGTGATTCGGACGCCGTGGTGCTTCTCGTACCGCGGGCGTAGGCCTTTGAGGATCTTGACGGTGTCCTCAAGCGACGGCTCCTCGACGTAGATCGTCTTGAAGCGTCGCTTGAGCGCCGGGTCCTTCTCCACCGACTTGCGGTACTCGTTGGGAGTCGCCGTGCCGATGCACTGGATCGCGCCGGACGCGAGCGGCGGCTTCAGGATGGACGACGCGTCGATCGCGCCCTCGGCGCCGCCGGCGCCGACGACGGTTTGGAGCTCGTCGATGAACAGGATGACATTGTTGTTCTCGGAGACCTGATTGATGAGCGTCTTCAGGCGTTGCTCGAACTCGCCGCGGTACTTCGTTCCCGCGACGACCGACGCCATGTCGAGCTCGAGGATCTCCTTCGAGCGGAGAATCGCCGGGACGTCGCCGACGGCGATGCGTTGCGCCAGCCCTTCGACGATGGCCGTCTTGCCGACGCCCGACTCCCCGATCAGCGCCGGGTTGTTCTTCTTCCGTCGGGTCAGGGTCTGGATGATTCGCTCCATCTCTTCGTCGCGGCCGATGACCGGATCGAGGTTGCCGGCCATCGCTTCCTCGACCAGATTCCGGCCGAACTCGGCGAGGTCGCCCTTGCGCTGGGGCTGTCGGCGCGCCGAGCGGATGGTCATCCCGATCCCCGACGGCGGCAGGAAGTAGGCGCGCGTCTTCGTGAGGTCGATGCCGAGCTGCTGGAGGATCGTCGCCCCCGTCCCCTCGCCCTCGCGCAGCATCCCCATCAGAAGGTGCTCGGGACGGATCGTGTTCAGCCCCGCGCGGCGCGCTTCCTCGAAGCTGACTTTCATGACGCGCTTGAGCCGCGGCGTGGGCTCGAGGTCGTCGGCCGACAGGCGAACCTCCCCGCGGCCTTTCTCCT
Organism: Candidatus Bipolaricaulota bacterium; assembly: GCA_026390345.1. Classification (GTDB taxonomy): domain Bacteria; phylum Bipolaricaulota; class Bipolaricaulia; order UBA7950; family UBA9294; genus JAPLGD01. Next base: position 21,282 of record JAPLGD010000035.1, read on the forward strand.
CTTCCAGGAGCTGCGCGACCTTCTCGTAGGTCACCTCGTGGGACGAGAGGAACCGATGAACGTCGCTGCCGGCCATCTTGAGGAACGCAAGAAGGAGGTGCTCCGTGCCGACGTAGCTGTGCCGCCACTCTTCGGCCTCTTCCTGCGACACGGCGATGATCTCCATCGATTCGCGCGAGAAGCGATCGTACATCCGACCTCCTTCCGTCGCCGTCCGCGACGCGGCGCGTCCAGGATGCGGTGGCGTCTGGGACGCGGCAGAAGTATACCCGCGAGGGGTTGCGCTACAACAGATCCGGCTTTCGGTTGACCGAGGTCATCGCGGCCTCGATCCCTGCGCTGCGAAAGAGGTCGACGGCCTCGACGGCGCGCTCGATGGCCAGCGCCACCTTATGCCACTCCTCCGGAGAGAAGCGGTCGAGCACGTAGTCCCGTCCGGTGGCGGTTCGCCCGTCGATCTCGATCCCGATCCGCAGGCGAGGGATCTCGTCCGTCCCGAGTCGCTCGACCACCGACGTCATTCCCTTGTGGCTGCCAGGGCCTCCCGCGGCCAAGAGGCGCACCCGACCGGCAGGAAGGTCGAGGTCGTCGTAGATCACCAGCGCGTCCTTCGGGGACAGGTGATGCCGCGTCAGCAGCCCTTTCACGGCGGTGCCGCTCTCGTTCATGAACGTCATCGGCTTCACGAGCAGGAGGTCGTCCCAGGAATAGACAAGGGCGGATTCTTGAATCCGCCCTTTCGTCCGGATGTGGTGAACCTTCCGGTAGAGGTCGATAACCTCGAAGCCGACGTTGTGCCTTGTGAGCGCGTACTCGAGCCCGGGGTTTCCCAGCCCGAAAACGGCCTTCAACGAACCCCCTACGACTCCTCGGCCGCCGTCTCTTCCGTGGCTTCCGCGGCCTCGCCTTCCTCGCCCTCAGCGACCTCGGCGCCCTCTCCTGCCGTCGCCTCCGCAACCAGGGCGCGCGGCTGGATGACCGTCACGAGGACGCGTTCGGCCGGTAGCATCGGTTCCACCTTGCCGAAGTCAATCTCGTGGACGTGGATCGAGTCGCCGATGTTGAGGCTCGAGACGTCGATCGCTAGAAGGGGCGGGATGTCCGCCGGCATGCCGTGCACGGGGATCGTGTTGAACTGAACGTTCAGAATGCCGCCGAGTTTCGTTCCCGGCGCCTCGCCGACGATCTTCACCGGGACGTTGAGCTTGAGCGGGTGTGTCGTGTCTGGATGATAGAAGTCGACGTGCACGGGGATGTCGGTGATGGAGTCGTAATCGACGACCTTGAGAAAAACGTCCATCTCCTGGGGCTTCCCGCCGCCGGTGATGCGCAGGTTGATCTGCGAGCTTCTTGTGATCTTCGCGAACAGCCCCTGCAGGTCCCTGCGCGTCATCGAGATCGGCTGGCTGTCCATCGCCGGCCCGTAGACGACTCCCGGAACGATTCCCTGGCGGCGAAGGGCGTTCGCCTTCCCCGACGTCCTCTTGCTGACCTCTAGCGTATGCATCGCAACTCCTACAGTTCGACTAGTAGTGCGGGAAGAGGTGACTCACCGACTTGTCCTCGAAGATCCGGTGAATGGTCTTGGCGAGGTGTTCACCGACGGAGATGTACTCCACAATCCCGCTCTTCTCCGCTTGCTCTCGAAAGATGGTATTGGTAACGACGATCTGTTTCAAGGGAGAGCTTGCCAGGATCTCTAGGGCGTCTCCGGCGAACAGCCCGTGTGTGCAGTAGGCGCGGACTTCCGCCGCCCCGTCGTCGAGGAGCCGACGCGCGGCCTTCACCAACGTCCCCCCCGAGGCAAGGATGTCGTCGACGAGGATCGCCATCTTGCTCTTCACGTCTCCGATGACGTTCATCACGTCCACGACCGAGCCGTCGTGGCTCCTGCGCTTCTCGAGGATCGCGAGCGGAAGGTCGAGCTGCTCGGCGACCATCCGGGCCCGGACCGCTCCCCCGGCGTCGGGCGAGACAATGACCGCGTTTTCCACTCCAACCAAGTGGGTGCGGATGTGGTCGGCGAAGATCCAGTCAGCGCGGAGGTTGTCAACGGGGATGTTGAAGAAACCCTGGATCTGGCCGGCGTGGAGGTCCATCGTGAGGACGCGGTCGGCGCCCGCCGTCTCGATCAGGTTCGCCACGAGACGGGCGGAGATCGGGACCCGTCCGGTTTGCTTCCGATCTTGGCGGGCGTAGCCGTAGTACGGGATCACGGCGATGACCTTCCGCGCCGACGCCCGGCGCGCCGCGTCGATGATCAACAGGAGCTCCATCAGGTGGTCGTTGACAGGCGGGCACGTTGGCTGGATGACGAACACGTCGGCTCCGCGCACGGTCTGACGGATGCGGACCCGGATCTCTCCATCGCTGAACCGATCGACGGCCGCATCGCAGAGTTCGATCCCGAGCGACGACGACACTTCCCGAGCCAGGACGGGGTTTGCATTCCCCGTTACGAGCTTCAGCTCCTGCCCGATCATGCTTCCTCCTCGCCGGACGGCGCCGCCTTTCTCTCCTTCAGCACTTGGCGGGCCCTGCCGAGAGCCAGCATCTGCGGCGGAACATTCTCCGTGATCGTCGACCCGGCAGCCACGAACGCCCCACGGCCGATCGTCACGGGCGCGACCAACGACACGTTGCTGCCGATGAAGACCCCATCCTCGATCACCGTGCGATGTTTCCCCGCGCCGTCGTAGTTGCAGGTGATCGTCCCCGCGCCGATGTTCGTTCCTTCGCCGATCTCCGCGTCGCCGAGGTACGATAGGTGCCCAGCCTTCACGCCGCGTCCCAATCGGGCCGCCTTGACCTCGACGAAGTTGCCGACGCGGGCCTCCGGGCCGACGTCGGCTCGCGGACGCAGGTGGGCGAACGGCCCGACGGTCGAGCGCTCGCGAACGCGGGCCGACTCGAGGACCGAGTAGCGGACGATGGCGCCGTCCTCGACGACCGAGTCCTCGATCCAGGAGTCCGGGCCGAGCGTGCAGGCTTGCCCGACCTTCGTGGTTCCGACGAGGTGCGTCCCCGGCAGGATCCGCGTTCCGGCGCCGACCCTCACCGGCTCGTCGACGTAGGTGTGCTCGTCGTCGTCGACGATGACGCCGAGTGCGGCGAGCGACGCGAGCTTTCGTCGGCGGGCGATCCTCTCGAGGGCGGACACGTCGGCGGGCGCCGCGAGGCGTCGAAGGTCGTCGGGATCGGCCGGCGACCACGCCGTGTCGTCCTGGCCCCCGAGGGGATGATCGCCGAATCGGGACAGCGCCTGGAACAAAGCGTTGACGGGATTGATGCCGTCGGCGAGGACCGCAAGAGCGCCACCGCCGGCGACGTGAGGAGCGCCGGGATTCCCTTCGGCGGCTCGGAGGAGCGCACCGATCGTCTCCGCCGTGATGAGGGGAAGGTCGGCGCACACGGCGAGCACGCGGTGGCCGGCAAGGCGCGCCGCCAGCGCGCGGCGGGAGGAGACTTCAGCCACGAAGCGCGTGGCTCCATTCGAGTCGCAGTCGCCGACCGGCGTGGTCCTCGAATCGACGAGCACGATGACGTCGGAGACGCCGGCCGCGCGCGCCGCGGCGTCGACGCGCTGCGGTGCAGAGACGCCGCAGATGGAGGCAGCGTACCGCACCCCGTCCCACGAGGCATCCTCGCTTCGCGCTGCCAACACGACGGCTACGGTTCGTTGCGCGTTCATCTCGCTCCCGTCTCGATGATACGTCAGCGAGGAAGTCCCCATCAACTGGAACGCCGCTTGCAGACGGGTCCGAGCGCAACCTATACTCCGCGAACATCCGTTGCACGGGAGGTGGTCGACGTGGTCAAGCGGGTCTTCTCAGGCATTCAACCCACGGGGACGATGCACATCGGCAACTACTTCGGGGCGATCCGCAATTGGGTCTCGCTTCAGAACGAGGCCGACTGCATCTACTGCATTGTCGACTACCACGCGATCACGATCGACGTCGACCCGAAGGAGCTTCGGACGGCGTCCCAGTCGATGGCCCTCGATCTCCTGGCGTGCGGAATTGATCCGGAGCGGTCGATCCTGTTCGTGCAGTCCGACGTCCCCACCCACACCGAGCTCGAGTGGATCTTCGGGTGCGTCACGTCGTACGGCGACCTGTCCCGGATGACGCAGTTCAAGGACAAGTCCGACAAGCAGGAGTTCGTGTCCGCCGGCCTGTTCACGTACCCGATCCTTCAGGCCGCCGACATCCTGATCTACCGCGCCGACGGCGTGCCGGTCGGAGAGGACCAGGTCCAGCACCTCGAGCTGTCGCGACGCATCGCGCGCCGGTTCAACTCCCGCTTTGGCGAGTATTTCCCGGAGCCCGAGCCGATTGTGCGCAAGGGCGCGCGGATCATGTCGCTCGCCGACCCGACGTCGAAGATGTCGAAGAGCGCGGGAGAGGTCCACTACGTCGGGGTGATGGAGCCCGAAACGTCGATCCGGAAGAAGGTCCGCTCGGCCGTCACCGACGTCGGCCTCGAGGTCGGGGCCGCGATGTCTCCTGGAGTCGCGAACCTGTTCGAGATTCTCGAGCTTGCGTGCGAGTCCGTCGGCGACACGGCGACCGTGGCGGAACTCAAAACCGAGTTCGCGGACGGGAAGCTCCTGTACTCACGGTTGAAGGACACGACGTTCGAGCGGCTCATGGACGTCCTCCGGCCGATTCAGGAGCGCCGAGCGAAGCTTGCGGCTTCCGGCAACGTCGTGGAGCTTCTCCAGGCCGGCGCCCGGAAGGCGACGAAGATCGCGTCCGCCACGATGGTCGACGTCCGACGCCTCGTCGGGCTCGGGACGTCGGCGTAGTCCAGCCTACGCCGCGCCTACCCGCGGACACCGCCCGCCGCGACGCGTGCGCCGATGGCCATCCAGGCGTGTCGCAGCTCGTCGACCGACAAAGCTGGGCGGCTTTCCCAGGTGGGGTCGACGAGGTGCTTCTCCGGCGGGACGCGGAACGGCTGGAGCATGTATCGGCGCGCCCCGCGGATCCACTCCGCAATCTCGATGAGGTCTCCCTCGCCGAGGCCGGGGGCGACCGTCGTCCGGAACTCGTAGTCGACGCCGCTTTCGCGGATCGCTCGCATCGACGCCTCGATCGCCCCGACATCGACGTCGACTCCGACGTACTCTGCGTAGCGGGCAGGCGGTGCCTTGACGTCCATCGCGACGTAGTCGAGGAGGCCTCTCGCGAGGAGCGCCGCCAGGACCCCCGGCCTCGACCCGTTGGTGTCGAGCTTCGTCCGTAGCCCTGCCTTGCGAACGGCGGCGAGGAACGAGCCGAGGTCCGGCTGGAGCGTCGGCTCGCCGCCCGAGACCACAACCCCGTCGAGGAATCCACTGCGCTCCCGGAGCTTGGCCAGAACCGCGTCCGCGGCGAGGGTCGGGCCCTGCGGCGCGAGCTCCGGCAAGACGAGCTCGTGGTTGTGGCAGAACGGGCAGCGAAGGTTGCAGCCGACGACGAACACCAGCGCCGACATCCTTCCGGGATCGTCGGACAACGACAGCGGACTGAATGCCCCCACGCGCACGGCGAACCTCGTGCTACGCGGACCGGATTCCCGTCGTCACGAACGTCTTGCGGTCGGCGAATTCGGCCCGCTTTCCGTCATTCCACTGCTCGACCGGGCGGAGGTACCCGACGATCCGGGAGTAGACCTCGGCCGGCGATCCGCACGTCGGGCACTCCCGGTGCTCCCCTGCGATGTACCCGTGTTCGGGACAGATCGAGAACGTCGGCGTCAGCGTGTAGTACGGCAGACGGAACGATTCGGCGATCTTCCGCACCAGGCGCCGCGTTGCGTCGGAGTTTGGAAGACGTTCGCCGAGGAAGCCGTGGAACACCGTCCCCCCGGTGTACTTCACCTGGAGCGGGTCTTGGATCCGCAGGGCCTCGTACAGGTCGTCGGTGAACCCGACCGGCAGCTGTGTCGAGTTCGTGTAGTACGGCGTCTTCCCGCCGTGCACCTCGAGGTTGTAAATCCGGAGGTCCGGGAACCGGTCGAGGTCCTTCTTCGCCAGGCGGTAGCTCGCGCCCTCCGCCGGCGTGGCTTCGAGGTTGTAGATCTCGGCGGTCTCCTCCTGGTAGGTACCAAGCCGCTCCCGCATCCAGTCGAGGACGCGCAGCGCGAACGTCTGGCCGGCCGGCTCGGCGAGGGAGCAGTCCATGAGGTTCAGGAGCGCCTCGTTCATGCCGAGGATGCCGATCGTTGAGAAGTGGTTCCGCCAGTACCCGCCCTCCGCCTCCTTGATGCGTCGCAGGTAGAAGCGCGAGTACGGGTAGAGCCCCTGGTCGGTCAGCTGTTCGAGCGTCTTGCGCTTGATCTCGAGCGCCTTCCGGGAGAGATCCATCAGATCGCCGAGCCGACGGAAGAAGTCGTCCTCATCGACGGCGAGGTACCCGATTCGAGGCAGGTTCAGCGTGACGACGCCGATCGAGCCGGTGAGCGGGTGCGCGCCGAAAAGACCGCCCCCGCGGCTTCGCAGCTCGCGGTTGTCGATCCGCAACCGGCAGCACATGCTGCGCGCGTCCTCAGGGCGCATGTCGCTCCCGATGAAGTTCGAGAAGTACGGGATCCCGTACTTCGCCGTCATCTCCCACACCGGCTCGAGGACCGGGTTCTCCCAGTCGAAGTCCTCGGTGATGTTGTAGGTCGGGATCGGGAACGTAAACGGGCGGCCCTGCGAGTCCCCCTCCATCATGACCTCGGCGAACGCGCGGTTGAACAGGTCCATCTCCGGCTGGTAGTCGCCGTAGCACGTCTTCCCGAGCGCGCCGTTGAGGACGACGGGCTCTCCCGCCATGTACCGCGGCACCTTGAGGTCGAGGGTGATGTTCGTGAACGGCGTCTGGAAGCCGACGCGTGTCGGAACGTTCATGTTGTACACGAACTCCTGAACGTTCTGGCGCACTTCCTCGTAGGAGAGGCCGTCGGCGCGGATGAACGGAGCGAGGTACGTGTCGACGCTCGAGAACGCCTGAGCCCCCGCCGACTCGCCCTGCAGCGTGTACATGAAGTTGACGATCTGGAGTAGGGCAACGCGGAAGTGCTTCGCCGGGCGGGACTCGATCTTGCCGCGCACGCCGCGGAATCCGCGCAGGAGGAGATCGCGGAGGTCCCACCCCACGCAGTAGGCGCCGAGGGTTCCGAGGTCGTGGACGTGCACGTCGCCGCTCTCGTGCGCCGTGCGGATCTGGATTGGGTAGATTTTCTGAAGCCAGTACTGCGAGATGATCTTGTCCGTGATGTGGGTGTTCAGGCCTTGGAGGGAGAAGGTCATGTTGCTGTTCTCGCGGATCCGCCAGTCGCGGTCGTTCAGGTAGTCCTCCACGAGGGGCATCTCGTCGAGCAAGCCTCGCATCGCACGCAGGTCCTCGTGCTGCTTGCGGTAGAGGATGTAGGCCTTGGCGGTGCGCACGAGGCCGCGATCGATCAGCGTCTCCTCAACCGTGTCCTGGATCTCCTCAACGGTCGGTGGCTCGCCGACGAAGCGCCCTTCAAGGGTGCGCGTGACGCGCTCGGCCACGCTCTGGGCGAGGTATTCGTCTCCCTCTCCCACTTCTCGCATGGCCTTCCAAACCGCGGTTGTGATCTTAGTTTGGTTGAAGGAAACAACGCGGCCATCGCGCTTGACGATGCGATCCATGAATCCCCCCTCATTTTCGGCACGACTGCCGAACCCCGGACCATCCTAGCCACCGACCCCGAGGCCGACAATCCTAGAATGTGTGGGAGAACCTTTGCGTAGCTCGCTCGATCACGCGCTCTGCTTGTCATTTGCAAGCACGCAGGGGACAATGGTCTCAGTTCCGGGAGCGAGATCGATCCCGAGTTCGAGGTGCGACAGCGCGCCATTGCGGCCTGGGTCGACGTTCTTGATTCCCGATGCGGGCGTCGATACGATCTACCGGCACTTGTCCTGCTGATCGGATACGATCGCAACCAAGAGGTGATTAAGATTCCGAACATTGCTTCCGCAGCGAAGCGGCTGCGCCAGAGCGAGAAGCGACGTGGGCTCAATCGGTCGCGTAAGGCGGCCTTGAAGCGCGTCGTCAAACAGATTCGGTTGCACATCGACGCCGGCGAGAAGAGCGACGCCATTGCGCTTCTTCCGCAGTTGTCCAAGGCGGCCGACAAGGCCGCGAAGCGCAACACGATCCACAAGAACAGAGCCGCCCGGATCAAGTCCCGCTGGGTGAAGAAGGTCCAGGCCCTGTAGGAGGCACTCGCATGCGTCCGTACCGCTTCGACTTCCTCGGCAAGGCGAAGTACTGGGTTGCCATTTCCATCATCGCGGTTCTGGCGAGCGTCGGACTCCTGCTCGTCAAGGGCGTCAACCTCGGCATTGACTTCACGGGAGGACTGGAGTTCACCGTGAAGTTCAGCGAGCCCGTCGCGACGTCGGACATCCGCCAGGCGCTGGGCACGATCGACGCCGGGGGGGTCGATCTTCGAACCAGCAAGATCCAGCAAACCGAGGGCAACAAGGCCATCATTACGACGAAGCTCCTGAACGTCGAAGAGGACAACGCCGCGATCGGCAAGATCGATGAGACTCTTCGCTCGACGTTCCAGGTCGAGGACATCAGCCGGCGGCTGATCGGCCGGCAGGTGAGCCAGGAGCTGGCGCAGAAGGGGTGGCAGGCGATCCTCCTCGCGTTCGTTGCACTCCTCATCTACGTCTCGTGGCGATTCCGCTTGCGCTACGCGGTGGCCGCCGTTGTCTGCCTCGTGCACGACGTCACCATCGCCCTCGGCATCTTCGTTCTGTTCGGACTCGAGATCGACCTCGAGACGGTGGCGGCCTTCCTGACGATCATCGGCTACTCGCTCAACGACACGATCGTCATCTTCGACCGCATCCGCGAGAACCTGAAGATCGAGCGGAAGATGCCGCTCTTCGACGTGATCAACCTCAGCGTGAACCAGTCGCTGTCGCGAACGTTGAACACGAACTTCATCGCCGTTGTTCCGGTGGCGATCCTCCTCATCTTTGGCGGCAGCGTGCTGCGCGGGTTCTCGGTTGCTCTACTCGTCGGGATGATTGTCGGGACGTACTCGACCATGTACGTCGCGAACCCGATCCTCTACGCCTGGGCGAAGCGCGCAGACCGGGCCAAGCAAAAGGGCTAGATGCGGTCGCTCCTCCGTGAGAGGAGGGAGTGGCGGGTCGCCCCCACGCCGGACGATGAGCTCGTTCAAACCATCCGAACCTCGCTCGGCTGTTCGCGAGCGATCGCGGTCCTCCTCGCGCAGCGAGGCGGCACGTCGTGGGACCTGCTCCTCGACCCGACGGGACAGCATTTCCATTCACCCTGGGCGCTCACCGACATGGATCGGGCCACGAGTCGGCTCGTCCGCGCGATCGAGGCCAGGGAGCGGATCTTCGTCCACGGCGACTTTGACGTCGACGGCCTGACGGGGGCCGCGGTCCTCTACCGCGGGCTTCGGCCGCTGTTGCCGCCCAACTCCGTCAAGGTCGAAGTGGGGGACCGAGCGGCCGGGCACGGGCTTTCGCGGGCGTTCGTCCTACGGGCCATTGACGAGGGATTCACCCTCGTCCTCACGACCGACTGCGGCGTGATGAACCATGCCGAGATCGCCGAGCTTGCCGACGCGGGGATCGACACGATCGTCACCGACCACCACCTTCTCGTCGGCGACCTGCCCCGTGCGGTTGCCGTCGTCGACCCGCACCGGCCTGAGAACGCGTATCCGAACGCGAATCTCGCCGGCGTCGGCGTCGCCTACAAGCTCGTCGTCGCGCTGTACGAGCGCATCGGCCAGGCGACGCCGCTCGAGCTCCTTGACCTTGTGTCGCTCGGGACGATCGCCGACCTCGTTCCGTTGTGCGCGGATGGAGACAACGAAAACCAGCGGCTGATCCGCGAGGCCTTCCGCATGCTTGCCGACGGCCGGGGCTCGTCGCTCGGGCTGCGGACGCTGATGGCGAAGCTCTCCATCAACCCGAAGAAGCTTGGCACGTCGGACTTCGGCTACCTCGTCGCCCCGAAGCTCAACGCCGCGAATCGCGCAGGCGATCCGAAGGTCGCGTTCCTTCTGCTGATCACCGAGGTGGCCGATCAGGCGGAGTACCTGGCGGAAATCCTCCTCGACTACAACCGTGACCGGGAGATCGCGCAGAACGACCTCATCGGCCAGGCCGAAGCCCTCATTCGCACCGAGGGGCTCGACCCCCAAGAGGACGGCCTTCTCTTCCTCGTTGGAAAGTACTGGAACGAGGGAATCCTCGGGCTCGTCGCCTCCAATCTTGCAGAGCGGTACCGCGTGCCGACGATCGTCCTATCGCGCGGGGATCGGATTTCGCGCGGCTCGTGCCGTAGCGTCGGCGACTTCGACATCAGCGCGTGCCTTGAGGCCCATCGGCAGTTCCTGCTTCAGTTTGGGGGACACAAGATGGCGGCCGGATTCTCCGTGTCGAACGACGCGCTCGCGGAGCTTGAGGAGAGGATGTTCGAGTACGTCGTCGACCACCGGTCGTCGATCGCGGCGTTCAACCCCGAGCAGATCGACGTGGAAGTCGAGCTGCGCGACGTCGACCTGCGCTTCTACACGAACCTCTCGTCGCTCGCGCCGTACGGCCCCGGGAACCCGTCGCCGCGGTTCCTCCTGCGTGGGTGCGCGTTCGACGGGCTCGGCCTCGTGGGGAACCGCAAGCAACACCTCAAGGGCCGCGTGTCCCAGGACGGGCACGCGCTTCCGTTCATCGGCTTCCGCCTTGGCAAGCATCTCGACGCGTTCGAGAGCGTCGCCGTGGCGGACCTCGTCTGTCAGATCGGTTTCGACGACTGGCGGAACGACATCCAGATCCAAGGGATCGACCTCGTTCAAGCTGCGGCGTAGCTTGCCTGCCCTTCGCGCAGTGGTTGGTCGGCGCGGTGCCGGATCGGTCAGCCGACGCAACGACCCATCGGCGTCGGCCTAGCTGTCTGCGCGGCAATCCTCCCGGCGCAGACAGCCGTCTACTAGGTGTCTGTGCAACAACGTACGTGCACAGACAGCCACCCGCCTTTCTAGCCGCTTGCACAGCGGCGAGCGGCAACGGACCTGCCTGCGTATCACACGATCGAGCAGGCGCTAGCTGCCGGCCGACGTCCTGTCTGTGGCCGGCAGCCGCCTCCTCCTAGCTGCTGGCACGGCTGCGGAAGGGCACAAGCAGCCGCTTCCTAGCTGCTTGCGCAGCCGCGCAAGCAGCCGCTTTCTAGCCGCTTGCACAGCGGAACCTGGGCGCAAGCGGCCGCTTCCTAGCTGCTCGCGCCGCTGTGCAAGCAGCCTACTTCCCGACGCAGAACCGCGAGAAGATGGCGTCGAGGATCGACTCGCTGACGTCGATCCCCTGAAGGTCCCCCGATGCGACGTACGCCGAGCGGAGTTCTTCCGCGACCATGTCGGGCGTCAATCCTTCGCGCATGGCTGCGATCGAGCGTGCGACGCCGTCCCGCAAGCGCCGGAGCAAGTCGCGCTCCCACGTGTCGAGGAGCAGGATCGTGTTCCGGGACGGGATCTCGCCTCCAAGGAGGAGTTCGACGAGGCAGCCGGTGAGCGCGGGGAGGTTCGCTCCATCCTTCGCGGAGATCTCGATCCGGTCGATCGACGTGCCGCGGGGAACATCGCCGACGTGCGCCGGAAGGTCGCTCTTGTTGAGGACGAGGAGGACCGGGACTCCCCACTCGGTGCGGATGAGGTCGCGATCTTCGTCGGCTAAGGGTTTGCTTCGATCCACCAGGAGAAGAACGAGGTCGCTCTTCTTCGTCGCTTCCCTCGTTCTCCGCACCCCTTCCGCCTCGATGAGGTCGGTGGGCGTACGCAGTCCCGCCGTGTCGATCAGGCGAACGGGGACGCCGCCGATGGACACGACCTCCTCGACCGTGTCGCGCGTCGTTCCCGGGACGGGCGTCACGATCGACCGTTCTTCGGCGAGAAGTGCGTTCAGAAGCGTCGACTTCCCGACGTTCGGCCGCCCAACGATGGCGACCGTCAGCCCCTCGCGGACGACGGCGCCGCGCTCCGCGCGGGCAAGAAGGTCGGCGGCGCGCGCCTCAATCGCCTCGGCGCGGGGCAGGAGTTCGTCGACGACGACGTCGAGGTCCGGGAAGTCGATGTCGACCTCGAGGTCGGCGAGAAGGGCCGCGAGCTCGTCGCGCAGGGCGGCGATCGCGCTCGAGAAGCGTCCTCCGAGTCGGTCGACGGCGGCCTCAAGACCGAGGCGCGTCTGCGCACAGACGACGTCGGCGACCGCTTGGGCCTGATCAAGCGAAATCCGACCGTTGAGGTAGGCGCGCTTCGTGAACTCGCCGCGCTCGGCGAGGCGAGCGCCGCGGGCGAGGACGGCGTCGAGCACCGCCCGCGTCGCGACGATGCCTCCATGGCAGCCGATCTCGACGACGTCCTCGCGTGTGTACGTCCGGGGCGCGCGCATGACGGAGGCGAGAACCTCATCGATCCTTCGTCCGTCGTCGACGACGTGCCCGTAGTGGATCGTGTGGGTCGGCGCGTCGGTGAGGCGGGACCCCTTGGGAGAGACAAAGACGCCGTCGGCGATGGCGATCGCCTCAGGGCCGCTCAACCGAACGATGCCGACGCCGCCCTCGCCGATCGGCGTTGAGATGGCGGCGATCGTGTCCTCATGCATGGCTACGTCTTCTCTTCCGGCTCCATCACGACGCGTCGCCCCTCGCCGGAGCCGACGCTGTACGTTTTGACCCCCGGGAAGTTGGCGAGGGCCACGTGGACGGTCCGGCGCTCGTGGGCCGGCATCGCGTTCAGGCGAACCGTCTTCTTCTCGCGCACGACCTCCTCGGCCTTCGCGAGGGCGAAGCGGATCAGCTCGGCGCGCCGGCGCTTCACTGCGCCGTTCGCGTCGACGATGACCTCGATCTCCTTCCCCGACGTGCGGCGCAGCGCGCCGCGGAGGAGGTGTTCCAAGGAGGTCAGGACCGGGCGTTCTTCGGGGAGCGAGAACAGGTTGCCGACGAGGTTGACGTACAGGCCGTCTTCGCCGTCCTCCTCGATCTCGAGAGCCGCCTCCTCTTCGAGGAGTTCGAGCAGCCGCCGTACGAAAGCCTCGGCCTCCTGCTTCAGGTCGTCCACGTCCCCCCGTCTCCGTCTCCCTTGGTCTCGCTCGGGATTTCGCCCGACGTATCGGCCGCCGGGGCGAGCTCCGCGGCCTTCTTCATCTGGCGATTGACGATCTCCTGCTGGACTACCTGCACCGCCGTGGTCAATAGGTAGTAAAGCCACAGGCCTGCCGGGAACTTCCAGAGCATGATCGCCATGACGACCGGGAAGACGTAGCCCATCCACTTTGCGCCCGGCGAGCTCTCCACCGCCCCCTTCGGCGTCATCATCCACTGCTGCACGAGCATCACGGCCGTCGTCAAGATCACGAGGACGAAGTACGGATCGTGCAGCGAGAGGTCGGGCACCCAGAGGAACCCTGGAGACAGGTGGATCTGCTCGCCGGCGAGGAGGATCGCGCGCCAGATCAGCCAGATGATCGGGAGCTGGACAACCATCGGCAGGCATCCCGAGAGCGGGTTGATCTTCTCCTTGCGGTAGAGCTCCATCAGCCGCTCCTGCTGCGCCTGTTTGTCGTCCTTGTACCGCTCCTGAATCTGCTTCATCTTCGGGCCGAGCTCCTGCATCTTGGCCATCGAGTGGATCTGCTTCTGCATCAGCGGGTAGAGGAGGACGCGCACCAGGACCGTGAACAGGATGATGGCCCACCCGTAGTTCCCCGTCGCGCGGTACAGGATGTCGACGAACTGGATCACGGGGATCATCATCCGTGCGCCGACGCCGGGCTGGTCGAGCGTCTCGAGCCCGGCCTCCTTCATCAACAGGAAACGGCGGCGCCCGCCGTAGAGCGAGCCGTCGAACTTCGTCGTCCCGCTCCCGGCCGACAGCGTCATGCCGAATCGCTCCGAGCCGGATGGCGTCCGGACCAGGAACGGAATCGTCGCCTGCTTCTCCTTCGGAGAGAGGAAGAAGACGACGTTCTTGTTCATCAGCCCGACCCCGTCGAACGAGGTGTACGAGCCCTTGGCCAGCTCGAGCTGGCCCGGCTCGCCGTCGAACAGGTAGTAGACCTCGAGCGGATCCTTGTCCTTGGTCTTCAGAACGTAGTTCGCAACCGTCAGCTGGAGGTCGACGGGGCGACCGGTTCCGTTCTCGACGAGGAGGGAGAAGTCGACCGTGTACAGTGCCTTCGGGCTGATCGTGTACACCTTCCGCACCGTCATTCCGGCGAACTTGCCCTGGAACTCCGCGCGGAAGACGCCGGTCTCGGCGTCGATCGAAGGACCGACGAGCTGGTAGAGCCCTTCGGTAGCGTCTCCGGTGGCCGTGGAGAGCGTGAACGGGAAGACCGCGTCGGCGATGTACTGCCGGTTCAGGGTCTTGATGTTCGTCGTGGCGCCCGGGACCAACTCCGCCGGGGTGGAGCCGTAGGGAATGAAGGTGAGGAGGGCGGACTTCATCACGCCGCCCTGCTCCGACAGGATGTAGTCCCCGAGCGGCGTCTTGACTTCGACGTCGCGGTAGCCCGCCTGGTCGGGCACCTCGCGGTGCAGGACCTCGTAGGTGATTTCGGGCTTCGCCGCCAAGACGGCGGAAGACGAAAGGAGCGTGAGAAGAACAATGAGTCCCGAGACGACGAAGCAATTGCGCACAATGACCTCCTGAGGACAGGGTATCCGGGCCCCCAAGGCCGCGCAACTCCGTTGAACAGGGCATTCGGATGCACTACACTCGATCCCGCCCATGTTTACGGGGATTGTGCAAGGGATTGGAAAGGTTCTCCGAGCGAGTTCGGGTTCCCTCGAGGTGAGTCTTCCCGCCGCGCTCGAAGGTTCACTTGCCGTCGGCGCGAGCGTAGCTGTAGACGGCGTCTGCCTCACCGCGCGCTCCGTGGCAGCAGGCTTGTTCGCGGCGGACGTGTCGTCGGAGACCGCGGCGCGAACGACGCTCGGCGCCTTGCGGTCCGGGTCGGCGGTGAACCTCGAGCTCGCCGTCACGCCCGGGCGAGCCCTCGACGGCCACTGGGTCCTCGGGCATGTCGACGCGGTCGGGAAGGTCAGCGGCCTCTACCGCGAGAAGGAGGGATGGAGCCTCATCGTCTCCTTCCCGCCGAAGTTCGCGAAGTACGTGGCCGACAAAGGATCGATTGCCGTCGACGGCGTGAGCCTGACACCGTTCGCCGTGACGGGCGACTCGTTCCGGTGCGCGCTGATCCCGGAGACGTACGAAGCGACGGTCTTCCACGAGCGGTGCCCGGGGGATCCGGTGAACCTGGAGTTCGACATTCTGGCGAAGTACGTGGAGAGGATGGTCGGGCATGTTTCTAGCCATTGAGGAAGCGATCCGCCGCTACCGGGCGGGCGAGATCCTCGTCCTGGTCGACGACGAGAACCGCGAGAACGAGGGCGACCTCGTGATGGCCGCCGAGTACGCGACGCCGGAGGCCGTCAATTTCATGGCAACCCACGGCCGTGGCCTGATCTGCGTTCCGATCACCGAGGAGCGTGCTCGCGGCCTCGGCCTCGCGCCGATGTGTCCGGACAACACGGCTCTCCACGGGACCTCGTTCACCGTGTCCGTCGACGCGCGGCATGGGATCTCGACCGGCATCTCGGCCTTCGACCGCGCCGAGACGATCCGTCTTCTTGTCGACGAGGAGACGGGGCCCGACGACCTCGCTCGTCCCGGCCACATCTTCCCGCTCGTTGCACGGAGCGGCGGTGTGCTGCGGCGCGCTGGCCACACCGAGGCCACCGTCGACCTGGCAAGGCTCGCCGGACTGAAGCCGGCGGCCGTCCTCTGCGAGATTCTGAACGACGACGGCACGATGGCCCGCCTGCCGCAGCTTGACGCGTTCGTCGAAAGGCACAAGCTCGGTCTCGTCAACATCGCCGACCTCATCGCCTACCGGAAGCGCACGGAACGCCTGATCGAGCGGGCCGCGGTCGCCGAGTTGCCCACCCGCTTCGGCAACTTCGTCATCCACAGCTACACGAGCCCGATCGAGGAGGACGAGCACGTGGCCCTCGTCATGGGCGACGTCGCGGGCAAGAAGAACGTCCTCGTGCGCGTCCACTCCGAGTGCCTCACGGGCGACGTTTTCGGGTCGTATCGCTGCGACTGCGGCAGCCAGCTCCAGCGAGCGCTCGAACGGATCGGCGAGGAGGGGCTCGGCGTCCTCGTGTACATGCGCCAGGAAGGCCGCGGGATCGGCCTCCTGAACAAGGTGTGCGCGTACCAGCTTCAGGACCAAGGACTCGACACCGTCGAGGCCAACGAGCGGCTTGGCTTCGACGCCGACCTGCGCGACTACGGGATCGGTGCGCAGATCCTCTGCGACCTCGGGCTCACCTCGATCCGCCTGATGACGAACAACCCGAAGAAGGTCATCGGCCTCTCCGGCTACGGCCTCGACATCGTCGAGCAGGTACCGATCGAGACGGTGCCCAACGACTACAATCGCAAGTACCTTCGGACGAAGAAAGAGAAGATGGGGCACAAGCTGAACAAGGTGTGAGGCCGCTGGCCGTGTCGTCGGCCTCGCAACGGAGGAGGACATCGTGGGAAAGACCTTCGCAGGGAAACTTGATGGGAAGGGACTTCGCGTCGGCATCGTCGTTGCCCGGTTCAACGACCTGATCACCGGACGGCTCCTCGAAGGCGCCCTCGACCGGCTGCGCCGCTCGAACGTCGCCGAGGCCGCGACCGACGTCTGCTGGGTGCCTGGCGCGTTTGAGGTGCCGCGAGCGGTGAAAGACATGGCGGCCACCGGCCGCTACGACGGCGTCATCGCGATCGCCGCCGTCATCCGCGGCGCCACGCCGCACTTTGAGTACGTGGCGAACGAGATCACGAAGGGCGTCGCCCGCATCGGCCTCGACGCCGACATCCCCGTCACGTTCGGCGTCATCACCGCCGACACCGTCGATCAGGCGATCGAGCGGGCCGGGACGAAGGCCGGGAACAAGGGCGTCCAGGCCGCCGAGAGCCTCATCGAGATGATCAACGTTCTCCGCGAGCTGAAATGACCTACGACCTGGTCCGAGGGATGTACGACATCCTCCCCGACGAGATCCCGTGGTGGCAGCTCGCTGAGGACGCGGTGCGCGAGATGGCGCGGCGCTACAACTACCGCGAGATCCGCGTTCCGCTCGTCGAGCACACCGAGCTCTTCACCCGCGGCGTCGGCGAAGCGACCGACATCGTCACGAAGGAGATGTACACCTTCCAGGACCGTGGCGAGCGCTCCCTCACCCTTCGTCCGGAGGGCACCGCGTCCGTCGCCCGCGCCTACCTCACGCACGGGTGGCAGACAAGGGAGCCGTTCCAGAAGCTCTTCTACCTCGGACCGATGTTCCGCTACGAGAAGCCGCAGAAGGGGCGGAACCGCCAGTTCCACCAGTACGGGATCGAGGTCCTCGGCGCCCTCGACCCGAGCGTCGACGCCGAGGTCATCGCCTTCGCCTGGTCGCTCATGGAGATCCTCGGCCTCGGCGGCCGCATCCTCGACTGCAAGGAGACGGCCTGTCAGTCGTTCATCGCACAGGCGCCGGGAAGCGCCGACCATCTCTGTCCCGAGTGCGCTGCGCACTTCGAGGCTGTTCAGGGCTGGCTCAATCGACTTGGCCTTGCCTACGACATGGACCCGCGTCTCGTCCGCGGCCTCGACTACTACACCCGCACGGTGTTCGAGCTCATGTCGTCCGACCTCGGCTCGCAGGACACCTTGATCGGCGGCGGCCGATATGACGGCCTGATCGAGATGCTCGGCGGCCCGCCGACCCCGGGGATCGGCTTCGCCGGCGGCCTCGAGCGCCTCGTCCTCGTGCTCCGGGAGAGACGAGCCAACGACGTCAAAACCGAGCGCCTCGACCTGTTCATTGCTACCGTCGGCGAGGAAGGACGCCGCGTTGGGATGAAGCTCGCGACGGAGCTACGGAGGCTCAAGAAGATCTCGATTTCGGTCGACATCGACCACCGCGCCCGCACGTTGCGCAAGCAGATGGCCCAGGCCAACCAGCTCTACGCCCGCACCGTTATTGTTCTGGGCGAAGACGAGGCCCGCGTCGGGCGCGGCAAGCTCAAGGACATGGATTCCGGTGAAGAGCGCGAAGTCCCGCTCGACCCCGAGAGCCTGGCCGAACTCGTGTACCCAGCCTGCGACGACGGCTGTGCCGGCGGGTGTGCCGGCGGCTGCGGCGGCGATTCCTGCAGCGACCACGGGAACTGAAGTTCCTAGGGAGGTAGTTCGATGGAGCTGAAGCTCATCCCTATCGACAACCCTAATGGCGTGAACTTCATCCTCGGCCAGAGTCACTTCATCAAGACCGTCGAGGACGTCCACGAAGCCCTTGTCGGCGCCGTGCCAGGCATTCAGTTCGGGCTAGCCTTTTGCGAAGCCTCCGGCGACTGCCTCATTCGCCACTCCGGCACCAAGCCCGAGCTTGAGCAGTTGGCTATCTGCAACGCTCAGGCCATCGGCGCCGGTCACTCGTTCATCGTCTTCCTCGGAAACGCCTTCCCGATCAACGTCCTCCAGGCCATCCAGTGCGTTCCCGAGGTCTGCCGGATCTTCTGCGCCACCTCAAACGCCGTCGAGGTCGTCGTCGCCGAGAGCGACCAAGGCCGCGGCATCCTCGGCGTCATCGACGGCGTCTCACCCAAGGGGATCGAGGACGACAAGGGCATCGCCTGGCGCAAAGGCTTCCTGCGCAAGATTGGGTACAAGGGGTAGAGCCGCAAGGCCTAGCTCACCGCAGAGAGCGCAGAGCTAGGCAGAGGAAGCTCATTCTTGGACACTCCAATCTCGCATTGCGCGCTCCGCGTTCTCGGCGACCTCTGCGGTTGGCTTGGTTCGCTACCGCCCGAGGACGACGTCGATCGCGGCGAGCACGAGGTCAAGCTTGGCGCGGGAGAGCTTGCCGACCCGCTCGGTGAGGATGCTGCGGTCGAAGGTCACGAGCTGCGTCGCGTTGGCCACCGAATCCTTGGGCAGTCCGGTCGAGCGTGCGGTGAGCAGAACGCAGCCCGGCGCGTCGGCCCATGCCAGGTTGCTCGTGAGAGGGGCGCATAGAGCCGTCGCCAGGCGGCTTTGGTTCAGCGCCTCGCTCTGTACGACGACCACTGGACGGCGGAATCCTGGTGCGGCCCCCGTCGGGCCAGGAAGATCCGCCCACCAGGTCTCGCCCTGAGCGATCACCATTCCCACTTCTCCAACGTCCGTCGCGCCGCCGTCGCTGTGAACGGATCGCGGTAGTCGCCAACGGCCTCGCACACGCGATCCATCGCTTCGGTCACCTCGTCCGGCGCGTGCCGCGCCAGGTACTCGCGCACCGCGCTCGAGTACAGCCCGCTGCGTGTCTGGCCTACTCGCCGAGCCAACCTCTCCGCCTGCTCGAAAAGCTCGTCGGGGATGGAGATGGCGGTCTTCATACCACAAGTATAACCAGCGATTGACGTCACGCCAAACCACGCCGATCTAGAAGTCAGAAGGGAGAGACGATCCAAGTTGCAGATCCCGGACGATCGGCGCCGGCCACTCCTTCATCGTCTTCTTCGGCAATGCCTTCCCGATCAACGTCCTGCAGGCCATCCAGCGCGTTCACGAGGCCTGCCGCATCTACTGTGCTACCTCTAGCGCTGTAGACGTGGCCGTTGCCGAGATCGAGGAAGGTCACAGCATCCTCGGCGGCATCAATGGCGCAACCCCCAAGGGCATCGAGGAAGAGAAGGGGATCGCCTGGCGCAAAGGCTTCCTGCGCACGATCGTGTATAAGGGGTAAGGGAGCCGTAGGGGGGAGCTCGGTGCTCTTAGAAACGGCGCTGGACTTTGCACGTAGGTCCCCGCACGGTTCGAGTTCCCGCCCCGGAAAGGAACGGGGCACCGAACGCATGTGAACGCGGCCACGCAATGACGTTACCTGCGCCCCGCAGAGCTACTGATTCAGCTCGTCCTTGCGAGCAAAGGGCTGTGTCGAGAGGATGAATGAAGCCTTCGACAGGCTTGTCTCGAGAAGCGGTACTCTCACGCTGCGGGTAACGCGACGCACAACCTCCGCAGTTGACATGGGAGCACGCGCGCCAAGGTGGACCGCTTTGATGGGCAGGGTAACCCATTCGCGTGGTGGCTGGCCTGGCCCCAGTGGAAGAACGATTCGCCACTCCTGTTCATATGACCACTCCGCGCTCTTGTGTAGGCACGCCAGCGTAAGCCACAGGTTGTTGAACTGCCCTACTTGTGCCTGCGCGAAGTACTTCCCGGCGTCGAACAACGCTTCGACATAGACCACGGGGCACACCGCATATCGTAGGGGGTGATTGCTTGGCAGAGCGTTGAAGTCGTATTCAATGCAGAGTCCGCTATGGGCAGATGCGTAGTGGCTCCACATAGCCGCAGACTGCACCGTCGCGCTGAAGCAGCAGATGCGCACTCCCTCTCTCATTCGCGAGCCCATGTCCTCCTGCACCTTCTTCATCATTCCAGAGGACCACTCTTCAACGAAGGCGAGGAACCTGTCGACGTTATGTTCCGGGATCGACGGATCCTTGCGGGCCAGTAGATGTCCCAGCGTGTGTAGCGGCTTCTGTGACTGAAGGACTTGCCTGATCTCCTCTGGGCACAGGAACTCCGCGATCCCTCCCTCTTTCAGCATGGCGGGCAACTTCGGGTGTCCGGCCAGATCCCAGTCAGGCTGATTGAGCATGCAGAAGACAGAGTCGTAAGGATCGTTGAACGCGTCGGGGCTAGATAGACAGACCTCTCCGGTCCGAATCTCCTCAAGAGTTCGTTGACGGAGGCTTTCTGAGTCGGGGTCTTCGGGTACGGTACTGCCGTGCATTGGGGGGAACGGCCTGTAGCGAAAGAGACTGATAGGGAGATGTGTGAGCTTAAGTCGCTGCGCTTCGTCTATGCCGAGCTTCTTCGGATCGGCGGGCAGTAGCAGGTTGAAGTACTCCTCAACCCATTGTGCATTCACGCGTACCATGGGCGAAGCTTAGTGGATGCAGCAGTCAGAAGAGAAGGCTCTCTTCTCATTGTCAGGACACCTCGGCGCCTGCACAATGGCTCGCGCTGCGTTGGTTGAAGAGCGGCGCCTCGGCTTGGTCTACCGACATGTGCTGAAGTGAGCCAGAACCCTTTGGTCCCTTCCTCCCCTCGAGACGCCCGAGGCAAACCTGTCACGCGGAATGCGCCACTTGAACGGCGTCTACACCCAGGCCTTCAACCGCCGGCACATGAGGAGCGGTCATGTACTGCAGGGACGGTTCAAGGCCATCCTCGTCGAGAAGGAGACCCACCTCCTCGAACTGGCCCGGTATGTGGTGCTGAACCCCGTGCGGGCGCGAGCTGTGCGGAGCGTCCGCGACTGGCCGTGGTCAAGCTACCGCGCAACAGCAGGGATGGCGGAAGCACCCGAGTTCCTGACGACTGACTGGATTCTTTCGCAGTTCCATCGGACCCCACGCCGCGCGATCGAGCTCTACCGCGAGTTCGTGAAGCAGGGTCGCGGCATTGACGCCTGGTCCGAGCTGCGGGGCGGCATCCTGCTCGGTACCGACGAGTTTGTCGACAAGCTGAAGCCGCTCCTCTCAGACTACGAGGCGCTGAAAGAGATCCCACGCCGCGAGCGCCTTGCTGCCCGACCGAGCCTTGACGAGCTGTTCTCCAAGGTGCGTGACAAGAAGACACGCAACAGGCAGATCCACGCGGCTGTCCGCGTTCACGAGTACACGCTTCAGGCGGTCGCCGACTTCCTTGGCCTTCACTACTCGACCATCAG
>JAPLGD010000118.1 GCA_026390345.1 Candidatus Bipolaricaulota bacterium
CGCCAAGTACGTCGAGGAGCTCGAGTTCCTCCCCGCACGGCGGCCCGGCTACTGGGAGGGACGCGGCTATCATGACCGCGGGGATCCGTGGCGCGAGGAGCGGTTCCGAGCGGAATCCGGTACAGCGAACGGAGCGGGCACATGAGCCAGGGCCGGGCGGCCGTCCGGGCCGCCGGCGCTCTGGTCGTCCTCCTGAGCGTGCTTGCGGGCGGCGCGGATGCTGTGGTTCCGCGACTCCCCGTCATCCTCGTGTATGGGTTCCAGCCCGCACCTGGCTTTCTTCCGACCCGCCTGTGGGAGGTGTTCGCCGAGCGGCTATCCGGCCGTGCGATCGCCGAGGCGGAGAAGCGTGCGGTCAACGAAAGCCACCTGATCTACGCGCTCGGCGCTGTGGACGACGAGCACTTTGATGTCTACCTCAGCCACTACGCGGGGTCTGGCGAGCCTACCGTCCGCGATCTGCGCTACTACGCGGCACGCCTTGCCGAGGAAGTCGCTTGGGTCCGAAGCGTCACCGGCGCCGAGGCCGTGGACCTCGTCGGCCACAGCATGGGCGGTCTCGTGGCCCGTTGCTACATCGAATGCAACGACTTCGAGGAACTCCTCGGGCAACCCGGGTTCGAGGACTACGGGACGACCTACGGCCACGACGTGCGAACCCTGATCACGCTCGCAACACCGCACCACGGCGCCGGCGTCGCCGGACTCGGGACGTGGCTCGGTCCCCTCATCGCGGAACTGGCCCCGGACAGCCAGCTCCTGCAGGTGCTCAACGCGCCGGGCGCGGACGGCCTCGCCATCGATCCGTCGCTCCGCTACGTGTCGATGGCCGGCCAGAGCTGCTTCGGCTGCGGGCTGCTGCGAGACGCGCAAGCCTGTCAGGAGCGATGCGTGAGGGACGCCGTCGCGTGGTTGGGATCGGACTTCGTCGTCTCGATGCAGTCCGCCCGTCTTCCCGGCGCGGAGAACACCGCCTGCCTCGGAATGGATCACGTCGACATGCACGTGAACGCTCGGCTCGCCAATGCCGTGGCCGCTGTGCTCGGGGGCAAGCCCGCGCCCGCTTTTCTGCTCGCCAACTCAGAACTCGATCCCGCGCTTCTTCCGGCGGCAAACGCCGACGAAGGCTCTTCGCCCTAGTGCATCGTGCCGAACCGGGTGAGCGGCCAGACGCGAAGATACGGCACGCCGATCATGTCCCGGTCGTCGACGAAGCCCCAGTAGCGGGAGTCGAACGAGTCCCGCGAGTTGTCGCCGAGGGCGAAGTAGAAGCCTTCCGGCACCTTCGTCGGCTCCACGCCAAATCGGAAGCGGGCGTCGTTCGAGTAGTAGAACCGATCGAAGCGTTCACCCGTCAGCTTGGCGCCGTCCACATAGATCGCGCCGTCACGGATCTGGACGGTCTGCCCGCCCACGGCGATGAGGCGTTTGACGTACCGCATGCGCCTCTCGCTCGTCTGGATTCCGAGGTCGGCGACCGTCTTCGCGTTCGCCGCCTTCGTTCCGAGGTCGTAGCGTCGCCCATCCGCGGTAGTCAGCTGAAGCGGCGTCCCGCTCGCCCACGTCGCGAAACGGTCGTTGAGGAACGCCGTCGAGTAGGCAGGCTCCGTGTTGAGGTAGAGGAGCCGGACGCCCGTCGGCACCTTGGCCGTCGCGGCGGGTGAACCCTCAGTCACCTTCTTCACGTACACTTCCTCAGTGTGGCGAAACACGACGATGTCGCCCGGCTTCGGGTCGCGGAAGTAGTAGGTGATCCGATCGACAAAGAACGAGTCCTTCGGGTCGATCGTCGGGATCATCGACCCGGTGGGGACGTGCATTCGCACGGTGACGAACGTCATGATCAGCGCGGCGAGAGCGCCAGCCACGACGAGGACCTCAATCCACTCGAGGACCTCGCGCATGGCGCGCCCGGGTTGCCACCCCATCTTCCAAGCCCATCGAACGATGACCGCGGGCTTTCGCTCTTTCTTCGGCCGCTTGCTGCTCCACGACATCGGAACCTCCCTCACCCTGCGCTACGGCAGACCCGTAGTGATAGCGGATTCTGACCAGCGGGGCAACTCGGAGGCGGCCGAAGCGCGGCTGCCTTGAAGACGGCGCATCGCGTATACTCCAGCCGAGGTATGTTCAGGCAACGCCATCCAGCCTCCGGCGGATGGCGTTTCTCATTGGAGGGGCATGGCAATCCGAATCGCCGTGGTGACGACCTACCTCGGAGTTCTTCTCGGAATCGGGCTCCTCGCCCGCGCGAGGAGGCGCACGACGCCCGACGACTACTTCCTCGCGTCGCGGACG
The DNA here is from genome assembly GCA_026390345.1 of Candidatus Bipolaricaulota bacterium. GTDB lineage: Bacteria > Bipolaricaulota > Bipolaricaulia > UBA7950 > UBA9294 > JAPLGD01. The sequence continues at coordinate 2,299 of JAPLGD010000118.1, forward strand.
CTGCCGGGCTGGATCCTCTTCCTGACCATGGCGGCAACCAACTTCAGCGCGTTCACCGTGTTCGGGTTCTCCGGCGCCGGGTGGCGGATCGGCTACGCGTTCTATCCCATCATGGCGTTCGGTACGGGGTTCATGGCCCTCTCGTTCGTCTTGATCGGCCACCCCACCTGGCGGCTCGGCAAAGAACACGGTCTCGTCACCCCACCCGAGCTCGTGTTCCAGCGGACGAAGAGCCCCGCACTCCGTCTTGTCTTCTTCCTCGTCATGGCCGCGTTCACGCTTCCGTACCTTGCCATCCAGCCGATGGCCGCAGGGTATGCCCTCGCATCCTTGTTCGGGATTCCCTACTACGTCGGGGCGGTCCTCGTCACGGCCGTCATCCTCGCCTACGTCCTCCTCGGCGGCTTCCGCGGCGAGGTGTGGACCGACATCTTCCAGGGCACGATGATGATCGTCTTCATGACCCTTGGCCTCCTGGCCGTCGCGGCGCCGTTCGGAGGGATCGCCGCGGCGAACCGAACGGCAGCAACCCAGTTTCCCGCTCTCTTCTCGCGTCCGGGCCTCGACGGCACGTTCACGCCCGGGATCTGGTTCGGGTACATGATCCTCTGGTTTCTCTGCGACCCGATGTTCCCGCAGCTCTTCCAGCGGTTCTATGCTGCCAAGAACCCCCGCGCGCTCTCGACAACGATGGCCCTCTACCCCCTCGTCACGGGATTCCTGTTTCTGCTTCCGGTCGCCATCGGCGTCATGGGGCGGCTGTCGTACCCGCAGCTTCCCACGGGAGTGGCATCGGACCAGATCCTCCCACTTCTCCTCCACAAGCACGCGACGCCGCTCGTGGAGACGCTTGTGCTCTCCGCGGGTCTCGCCGCGCTCATCACGACCCTCGATTCGCAGCTCCTGACCCTGTCGTCGATGTTCACACGCGACGTCTACGCCCCCCTGCGCGCACGCTTCACGCGGAACCGCACGGAGATTGCGCCATCGTCGGAGTGGGTGGGACGCGCGTTCGTCGTCGTCCTGGGTCTCGCAGGACTCGCGCTCGCGTACCGGCCGCCGACCACGTTCCTTGAGATCACAACCGAGGCGTTCACCGGCCTCGCCGTTCTCTTCCCGACCGTGATCGCTGCGATCTACTGGTCGCGGATGACGCCCAGCGCGGCGATCGCGTCGATCGTGGTCGGAGAGGGGCTCGTCGCTGCGTACCATGTCAAAGCGCTGCCGACGTTCGGCACGCTCCCCGTCGTCCCCGTCGTCGTCGGGACGACCCTCGTCCTCGTCGCCGGTAGCTTCCTCACGAAGCGCCGTGAGCCCCGCCAAGCACCCTTGCTGCATACGCTGAGCCGCAAGGCTGCTATCGGCTGGGCGGGCACGCTCGCACTCTTCTTCCTCGCGTCGCAGGACGTCTGGGCGTGGGGCGACGACCGACTCGGCTGGTGGGGTTTCCCGTGGTGGGTTTGGTTCTCCGCCGGGCTGTGCATCGCGCTTTCCGTGGCTTTCTGGGTGCTCGGAAGAGCACTCCAACGCCCAGACAGCCGCGGCCGCTGACGCAGCGGCAGACGCGGGGCTTCCTAGAACGTCATCGGCAGCGTCAGGTGGTCCTACTGAGGTGCGTCGATGGACACAGGCGCGTTCACGTCCGTGAGCTCCATGGACCAGAGCAGCAAGCCGCGGTTCCCGTCCTTGTCGACTCCGCTTGCCGTGAACCGATAGCGGACCGGGTACCCGGCGTCGGCAATCCAGACGTCGGCCGCGGCGTCGGTGATCTCGCCTTCCCAGAACTCCGACCAGCCGCGATAGGTCGACGCGTAGTGGCGCGCGGAGATGCCGTTCACGACTTCGGATCCCACGTACGTGGCTGTCGCCTTCATTCCCTCGGCGAAGTTGCCCCAACTCATTGCCGGAATGTAGACGAGAACCGCCTGGCTCGCCGCGTCGGCCGCGAGGATCGGCACGGCCGTCCACTCGGTGCCGTCGAGGATCCACGCACGCCCGCCGACACGAAGGAGGCCGAACTCCTTCCCCGTCTCGAGGTCTTTCCACGTCATGCGCTGCCGATCGGGCGCCGCAACCGCGCCGCGGACCTCGACCGACCCGGACTCCGGCTTGCCGGGCCCCGGCTTGCCGGACTCGGGCTTGCCTCCGTCCTCACCCACAAAGGAGAACGTGGTCGTGAACCGGTAGCTCTGCAGCGCGGCGAGGGCCGCCGCCGACTGGGCGAAAATCCCCTCAGGGGCCGGAACGGTGACGTCGACCGAAACCTCCGCTCCGCCGGGACCTACAGACGCCGCGACGTCCACCCCAGGCTTCGTCGACGCGGGAGGAGTCGACGGTGTGGCGGAGGCGGGAGGAGTGGTCGCCGACTGCGTTGACGCCGCCGGGGTCTCGCGACTCGACGTGCATGCCACGGCAGCGAGAGCCAGCGCGACCATCACAAGAACCAGGATCACGGCTTTCGTCTTCACACCGGTACCCCCTGTCCTCTCCTCCCGGTAGCGAGAGAGAACGCGCCAGTCTACGAGACGCGGCGCATCGCTGACAACGGAACACGGCGCCTTCGACAGCCGCTGCAGCTCCGTCGTCGGCCCCGGTGTCGACCGACTCCCACGAATTCGTGTACACTGCCGCGCCACCCGCCCTGCGGGTGAGCTGATCGAAAAGGGGGTGATCGCATGACTGGAACTCGAAACACGTCGGCGACGCCCCCGGTCCTGTCTCGATAGTCGGCGAGCGATTTCTCTGCTCCTTTCGATCGAGCGGGCCGGGGCGTCCCGGCGCACCCAAAGGAGCGAATCCCATTGAGTAGCAAAGCAGACCGTCTTGTATTGCGGCCCGCACAGCTTTGCGACGCCGCTGCAATCGCTGATCTATGGAATCGCCGCGCCGCCCTGCTCGGGCAGCCGAACGTCTACACTCCCACCGACGTTGAACACCGCTGGTCGACGCCGGGCTTCGACGTCGAGGCCGACACGCAGGTCGCATGGGTCGGGACATCGCTCGTGGGGTACGGCTCTCTGAGCGACGTCAAGGAACCCCACGTCGATCTCTTCCTCGGCCTCACCCTCACCCTCGCCCCCGCGGTCGAATGCGATGACGGGCTCACCGACACGTTCTTCGCATGGTTCGAAGCGCGCGCACAGAAGAGCCTCCCTCGGGCCCCGAAGGGCGCTCGCGTGGTGCTCGTGGCGGGAGTCGACACGGACGACGGGCGGCGAGAAGCCGTTCTTGTCCGCCACGGCTTCCGGCTCGACCGCGTCTGGTCGAACCTTCGCCTCGAGTTCGAGCGGCGACCGCCTGCGCCTGACTGGCCGAGCGGAATCGTCGCCCGCGCGTTCCGGTCGGGGGAAGACGACGTGAACCTCGTCCTTGCCTATCGAGACGCGTTCAAGGACCACTACGGGTACCTCGAGCAACCCCTCGAAGCCGAGGTCGAGCGCTGGAGACACTGGATGCGACAGCCCGACTTCGAGCCGGGCCTATGGGTCCTCGCCGTGGACGCAGGCAGGATCTGCGGGTACTGCTGCACGTTCGCGGAGTCGCACGGAGACAAGGAGTGCGGCCTCGTCGATGAGTTCGGGGTTTGTCGTGCGTGGCGAAGGCGCGGAATCGGCCGTGCTCTGCTCCTGGAGGCCTTTGGGGCGATGCATGCCCGCGGCCTCAAAGGGGTCGAGCTCACCGTCGACTCCGACAACACCTCGGACGCCCTTGGCGTCTACGCAAGCGTTGGAATGACGGCAATGCATCAGCGAAGCACGTTCGTGAAGGAGCTGCGCCCAGGAGAGAACCTGGTCGCGTCGTAGAGCATCGGCGGCGGGCGAGGGCATCCGGCCCTCGCCCGTGAGCCGTGATCCTTTCGACTAGTCCCGGAAGATGAGGCGGCGGTACAGGCTAAGCTCGTCGATCGAATCGCGGATGTCGGCAGCGGCACGATGGCGGACTCCGCGGTCGAGCTTGGCTGCCACCCCGGGGTACCAACGGGCGGCAAGCTCCGCCACCGTGCTCACGTCGAGGTTTCGGTGCGAGAGATGAGCGTTCAGCTCGGGCATGTAGCGCATCAGGAACCGGCGATCGAACGAGATCGAGCTCCCGCAGAGCGGCGAAGCCCCACACGGAACGTGTCTGCGAACGAACCTCAGGGTTTGTTGCTCGGCCTCGGAGAGCGAGATGTTCGAACTCCGCGAAGCATCGAGCAGTCCGGAAAGGCCATGCTGTCGATGGCTCCACGGGTCAATCCGGGAGAGTACTTCGTCCGCGTGATGGATCACGAGCACGGGCCCCTCGCCCAGGATGTAGAGATCCTTGTCGGTGACGAGGCTCGCAATCTCGAGGATCACGCGGCTGCCCACGCTGAGGCCCGTCGTCTCGAGATCGATCCAGA
>JAPLGD010000106.1 GCA_026390345.1 Candidatus Bipolaricaulota bacterium
GTGGAAGGTCTTGGGAAGGCCGCTCGACTCGTTGCCGAAGACGAGGGAGCATGGGGACTCGAAGCGGGCGCGATCGATCGGGACGCTTCCGTCGGTCATGAACGGGTAGACGGGGCGAGGGAAGCGCTTTGCGTACGCCTCGAACGAGTCGACGTACTCAAACGACAGTCGGAATAGCGCCCCCATGGACGCGCGCACGGTCTTCGGGTCGAACGCGTCGACGGCGGGGCGGACCAGAGCGAGGTCCGCGAAGCCGAAGCCGACCATCGTGCGCGCGATCGTGCCCAGGTTGCCCATATCGGCCGGGGCAACAAGGACGACGTGATCGGCGGCCGGATCGAGAGTTGTCTCGTACTTCCGGAAGACGCCGAGCGCGAGGTGGCTCGCTCTCGGCGCCAGCCGCTCGATCGTGCGATCGTCGGTTTCGACGGGGATTCCGTGGTCGGAGCACAGCGCGCGAATCTTCGCAACGCCCTCGTTCGGTTCGCTCCGGCTCGCCAAGAGAACGCGCTCGACGTGTCCCGGCCGCGCGGCGAGCAGCTCGAGCGTCGCGAAGACGCCTTCGGCATACGATAGGTCGGATTCCTTGCGGTAACGCGGCGGCACCCAGCGTTGCGCGCCTCGACTGCGGACCGTTCACCGCGTTCGCAGGCGATCCCGCGGGGACCGACGCGGAGGCGCTTGTCCGATGCGCCCCGATCGATTGGGTGACGCCCGAGACCGACGCGTGGCGCGTGCTCCTGAAGCGCACGTTTGCCAATCGGATTCGAGTGATTCCGTTCGTGACCTTCTCCTCGGCGTCTCTGGATGTGGGTGCCGTGGAACACCTGGTGCGCTCCGTGCCGAAAGGGTACGAGCTTCGTCGCCTTGACGCCGCACTCGCCAACTGCCTGCTCGCGGATATGAAGAAGGCCTGGTTGCTCGAGTCGTACGCCTCGCTCGACGACTTCCTCCGCCGAGGGATCGGCTACGTCGCGATGCACGAGGGATGCGTCGTGGCGAGTGCGACGTCGGCCGTCACGAGTTCCCGCGCGATTGACATCGACATCGAGACGATGCCGGCACACCGCCGGAAAGGGCTAGCGACCGCCGTCGGGGCCGCGCTTGCCCTCGAGTGTCTCGTCCGCGGCATCGACCCGCTCTGGCTTGCTTCCAACGAGACGTCCTGTCACCTCGCGGAGAAGCTCGGCTACACCCGGGTCGATCGATACGAGACGTTCGAGATTGCGGAGTGAGGCTCGCCGCGTTCGTGCGCAGCACCCCGCGCCATTGACTCGGCAGATCGCGGGGCCCATGATGATTGCAGGGCAAGAGTAAGGAGGGCATGGATGCGAAACGTTGGGGTTGGGCTCCTTTGCGCGGTGGCGGTCGTCCTGGGTGGGTGTTCCCTGTTCAGTAGCGGAATCCTGTACGAGGAGACGTGGTCGGATACGGCCACGACGGCGTGGACTCTGGGTGATTCGGAGACCGCCACGAAGTCGATCGATGGCGGGCGGTACCACGTTCTCGTGAAACAGGCTTCTCAGACGCTCGTCTACTGGAACGACGACGAGGGGCCGTTCGGCGATGTGCAGATTGACGTGGACGTGAAGCACGAGGCGGGCGCGAACGTCGACGCGGCGTCAGGTCTGGCTTTTCGCCTGGGCAGTATCAGCGACTTCTATCTGTTTCAACTTTGCCCGACGGGGAGCTATCGGGTGCTGAAGTGGGTTGGGGGTGTCTCGTCAGTGGTTCAGGCGTGGACGCAGTCTACGGCAATCAAGACAGGGATGGTCGAGAACCACCTGACCGTGCTCGCTGACGGGACGTCGCTGACGTTCCTCATCAATGACACTGAGGTCGCCGAGCTCACGGACGCTTCGCATGCGACAGGGTATGTCGGCGTCTCCGTCCAGTCCTGGAATGTGAACGTCGAGGAATCGTTCGACAACCTGGTTGTGCGTGAGCTCTAGTAGGGCTCCTCGGGGGAGCGGCACTGGTCTACGGGAGTGCCGCTCCCCGATCTTCTCATGTCCCAGGCGGCTCTTCGCCTGGATAGCGTCGGCTGATCTGCCTTCGCACTAGCGCGCGGCTGGAGAGCTCGCAGAAGTGGCGGACTGTGGCTGACTGACCGAAGACGGTGACTATCGCGCGCGCTTGTCGTCGTACATGCGGGCGTCCGCCGTCGCGAGAGCCTCCTCGATCGGTGTTCCGGCGTCGGGATGCCAGAAGATGCTGCCGACCGAGACGGTCACGGCGAACCCGCTGATCTCCCGGAGCTTGGCGCTTCCCTTGACGGCGCTGCGCACGCGTATCGCCGCCTCCTCCGCTTCCTGGCCGGTCTCGGTGAGCACGACGAGGAACTCATCGCCGCCGTAGCGGACGACCATGTCGGTGTTCCGGACGGTGTGCATCAAGACGGCCGCGATCTCGCGCAGCACCATGTCGCCCGTCTGGTGGCCGTAACGGTCGTTGATCTCCTTGAACCGATTGACGTCGATCATCAGGAGGCCGATCGGATGCTTGTAGCGCGACGCCCGCAGGACCTCCTGCGCGATGAACTCGTTGAAGTACCGCCGGTTGAATGCGCCCGTCAGCGCGTCGTGCCGGGCCTGCTCAATGAGCTCGCCCTGGAGGCGCAGGCGTGAGACTCCGACCGCGGTGTGGCCGAGGAGGATCGCGAGGAGGCGGCCGTCCTCTGTGCTGAAGGCGCCGGGTTCGGGCGATGCGGCCTGGAAGATCCCGAGCGCGCCGATCGGCGCGCAGATGAGGGAGCGGGACGTTGCGGGGATGCCGTGCGGGAGGTTCTCCGGCTTCGGGTCGTTGACGATGATCGGCTGTCCCGATTCGAGCGCCCGGATCGCAATGCCTGCGGGGTCGATCCTGGTCCGCCCGAGGCTCTCGATCTCGATTGTGGAGGAGACGGCCTGACAGGCGAACTCGTCCCCCTCGGCGATGCACAGGATGCCGAGCGAGAAGCCGAGGACGCGCTCCGCCGCCTCGCAAGTGATGCGGTAGATGTCCTCCTCTTTGGCCGCTCCGGCGAGCGCGTCGGCGGCCTCGTGGAGCCGTTCGACCTTCCGGTGCGACAGGGCGAGCGCGGCTTCGGCCCTCTTCTGGGCCGTGATGTCGCGGTAGATGCCGTAGATCGCGATCTGATCGCCGTCAATGAGGACCGGCTTCCCGAGTATCGACACGTGGACGAGGCGGCCGTCCTTGCGCCGCCGCTGAGTCTCAACGAACGACATCTGGCCTTCGGCGATCTGCTGGGTGATTCCCTTCGCCTCGGCCTGCAACCCGTCGCGCTCCGGTGCCACGAGATGGTCGATGTCGCGCCCCACGACCTCGTCCGACGAGTAGCCGAAGAGGTCGAAGAAGGCGTCGTTGGCGCGAAGCACCGAGCCGCTGTTCGTGCAGAGCACGATGGCCTCGGGGGCGGAAGCGAAGAGCTGCTCGAACCGCGCCTTCTCCTCCGCCAAGCGGGTCTCCATCTCGACTCGTGCGGTGATGTCGCGGTAGATGGCGTAATGCGCGACCTGTTTCGTGCCCGTGAACACCGGCTTGCCGAGCACCGACACGTGGACGAGGCCGCCGTCCTTGCGGCGTCTCCGACTCTCGACGTACGTGGTCTTGCCGGACGCGATGTCCCGGGTCACGCGGCTCGCCTCTTCGGCCAACTCTGGGATCCCTCCGGCGACGAGCTCGTCGATGCGCCGGCCGGAAGCTTCGGACTCGGCGTAGCCGAACAGCTGCGTGAACTCGTCGTTCACGCGTTGGACGATCGCCTGCTCGTCGCAGAGGACGATGGCTTCTGGCGCTGCCGCGAACAGCTGCTCGAATCGGGCCTTCTCCTCCGCAAGTTGTGCCTGTGCGCGACGGCGCACGGTGACGTCTTGGGCGCTGCCTTCGTAGTGGAGAATGGAGCCATCGGCGTCGCGCACGGCGTGTGCGCTCTCCTCGACCCAGATCAGGATGCCGTCTCGGCGGCGCCACTCGGTCTCGAAGCCTGAGACGGTGCCCTTTGCCGCCATCTCCGCGCGCCAGCGATCGCGGGCCTCTCGCTGCGCGTAGACCGCCTCCGCCGCTTCGGCGAGAAGCGTTTCTCGGTCCGGATACCCGAGCATCTCGACGAGCGCCGGGTTGACGTCGACGACCTTGCCGCCGGGAGTCGTCCGGTAGAGGCCGATGGGAACTCGGTCGAACAACTCCCTGAATAGGTCGGCGTTCTCGCTCTCTCGTCGATTGCGTCGCGGCATAGGGAACCTACGGGGAGTATCCGCGGAGGGGGCGGAGCGCAAGAAGACAATCCAGAGCTTGGGCAGGGACGTTGGTCCTGACCAAGCCTACACGTATGCAGGGGAGACCAAGAGAAGCGCGGAGTTGCGCAGAGCTAGGCCCAGACGGGCTATCTCGAGGCCCGCGTCAGGACGAGATGGAGGGTCTGGCCCTTCCGCTCTACGGCGCTCACGGCGAAGCCGACGTCGCGCGCGGCCTGTGCGACGCTGTCGGCCGACATCTCGCGGCCCTTCCACGACACCCCGTAGCCGGTGCGGATCGTTCGACTCGGGAGCTTGACGCGTAGCGGAACGACGAACGCGTTGGGCGCGCGCTCGCCGGGGACGGAGATGACAACGTCCCAGATGCGGAGGGTTGCACCGGGCGCAAGGACGCGGGAGGCCTCCTTGAGAACGGCTGATCGATCGGCCGCCGGGACGTACATCAGGAAGAAGAAGGCGGTGGCCGCCTCGAAAGACCCATCCGGAAACGGCAGGTTCCGCGCGTCGGCGACCACCTTGATCGGGCCGGCCGGCGTGTCGTCGAGCTCGTCCTTCCGGATGTCGACGGCCACGACCTGATGTCCTCGCAGCCGGCCGATGATGCCTTCCCCTCCGCCGCCGAGGTCGAGGATGAGGTCGTCGTCCCCGAACACATCGTCCACGCGCACCGTTTGTGGGGCGACGGAGTGGATCTTCCGACTAAGCCTCGCGCCGAGCGCCATGAGCCGCCAAGCAAGATCGTTCATCCGATTCTCCTCAGCTGTGAGTCGCTCGCGGAGCGTACTCGGTTCAGGGATCGTCGCTCCTGGTCTTGCTACGCCGTTGGCTCACGATGTCCTCGTCAGGACCTTCGGCCTCGCGCCGATCAGCGCACCGGAGAAGAGCCCGAAGGCGATGCTCGGCAGGAGCCCTTCCGTAGCTGGTCCCACGGTTCCACGCGACCCGAGCTCTGCGCAGCTCGGCTGGCGTTTAGGCCCTGCCGACGATTTCCCTCATGACCTCTTCGATCGCCGGCGCTCCTTCTTCTCCCCAGCCGAGCGGCACGATCTCAAGCTCGACCGGGAACGGGAACTCGGCGGTGAGATCGGGGATCCGGGTGCACACGCGGCCCGTCGCCACGGTGGCCCCAGCAAGCGGTGTCTCGGGCATGAGCGAGGCGAACCGGAACGGGCCGACACGGAAGAGCACGTCCACGTTCCGCAGGTTCTTGACCAGGAAGCCCGCGGTCGACGTGAGAACGGTCCTCTGATCCTCTTCGGACGCTGCCTCGGCTCCGCGGATGGTGGTGATCAAGACGGACGTCGGGTGCTTGTATCGACGTGTCTTACACAGCTCACGCTCGAGCTCTGCGCGAAGGTGGTCGAGCGTGTAGGCTCCTGTGACCTCGTCGAGCACGACGAGCTTCAAGAGCTCCTGTTCGTGGGAGTGGATGACGCGTGTCATCAGGTTGAAGCCATCGATGAGCTGACTGATCTCGTCCTTCACCCGAGTCCCAGGAAGCCGCTTGGATGCCTGTTTGACCTCGACGTCGTACTTCCGTCGTGCCACAGCGCCCATCGCTTCGGCCAGCCGTGCGACAGGCCTTGTCACAATTCCACGCAGAGCCAAGTACAGACAACCGGCGAGGAGGAGACAGCCGAGCACGGAGGCCACCCCGAACTGCCATGACAGACGGAGGATGGCCCGTGCCTGCTCGTCGAGCGACATGTCGGCGACCACAACTCCGATGAGGTCGGGCCCGGAGAACACCGGGTAGTAGGCGCGCAGGTACGAGACATCGCGGAGGCGGACGGGCGCGACGGAAACGTCACGCAAGGTGCTGAAGCGATCGCGTTCCTCGGCGGTGACGAGCGCGCCGACGAGGGTGGGGTCGGAGCTGGCGATGGTGAGGAAGCCGCGGGCGGTGACGCCGATCACGGTGATCCCGACGACCGACTCGTACCGCTCCATGAGCCGGTTGATGTCGGCGTCGAGCTCGGCGGAGTAGTAGAGGATGTAGTCCTTCTCCTGGATGGACTTCGAGATAATGGCGGCGACGCTTTCCGCCCGCTGGACGTAGATGGACTCCAGAGACGTCCGCATGGAGTTGTAGGAGAACCAGTACAGCGCGCCGACGACCATGCAGGTTGCCGCCACCAGGAGGACGATGAGCTTTGCCTGAAGGCCCGTGGTGTAGAGAACCCAAGATCGAAACCGAGCCAACCGGCTGGGCCGCTGATCGGTCGCGTTCACATCGTTCATCGAATCTCCTTCTTCCCTACTCACTCAGCAATCCCTGAAACATCAAGAACTCGGTCGCCACGCTCTCCGGGCTCCGATGCGAGAGGCGCACCTGGCTCGTCAGATCGCGCAGAGCCGAAGGCGTGAGCATCGACAGAACGCGGGCCAGGACGTTCCGAATGTCCGGGTGCGCTTGAAGCAGATCGTCGTGCACGACGGCCGCCATGTCCTGAGACGGGAGAACGTGTCGGTCGTCCTCCAGGCGGACGAAGCCGGAGGACGTCACGGTCTCCTCGAGACTGGGCAGGAGCGCGAACTGCGCGGCGCCGACCGTGAGAAGCGACTCCGCCTCGCCGAGCGTCTTCGCTCGTACGACGGCTCGGACATGCTGGATCAATCCATACGTGCTCTGGAGGGCCGCCACGGCCGCCTCGCCGCACTCTTCGGGAATGGCCCAGAGGAGCGATTCCCCGCCCCCGGCCAGCGCCGCGGAGAGCGCAGACAGGTTCCGCTCCACCAACCCGTCCGCGATCCGCTGCGGGACAACGGCGACCCACTCGGCGCGGGCAGGGAGGAGAAACGCCGTAACGTTGATTCCGAAGTTCGGGAACCCGCCGGCCGGCGCTTCGAGGTAGATGAGATCGGCATCTCCGGCTTGAACGGCGTCCCGCACGAGGTTCGAGCTTCCGATCCCGATCAAGTTGACTGTGTGATAGCCTGCATGCGCCATGGCCGCGCGCAGAATGTGCCCGACGATGGCCTGTAGGTCGCTCCCGTCAGCCCCGATCGCGATCGTGCCTTTCCACGCGGACTCCTTGAGGCTCACGTTGGGGGAGACGAGGGCGTCAGGGGCTCCGGCTTCCTCGGAGGTGCCCCACCGGTTTCCCGCGGCGTAGAGAGTCGAGCCCGCGTCATTCTGAATGTCAAGCACGCGGCTCCCGCGGAACAGGTTGTTCGCGAGAACCGGCACAGAGATCGTGCCGTCGCTCGAGGCGGGCAAGTACTCGCGGAGAGCAGCGAACTCGGGAAGCAGGTCCGACGCCGAGGCGGCCTGTCGGAGTCCCACGGCGTTCCGCACCAGATGGTTCCCTTCCACACGCAGCTCGGGGCCGGCGCGGAGGAGCAGCACGCCGATACTGTTCAGGATTATCGAGTTGTCCAAGACGTCGCTCTTCGACGATGCGGCCACGAGGATGCCGACGTCGCTCCGGGACGTCGTGTTCCTGGACACGGAGTTCTGCGCGGAGCCGCCGAGCAGAGCGAGGGCGGCTCCGCGCCTGCATTCGGCGCGATTCCGCAAGAACACGTTTCCTGTCGTCGACGTTCCGGCGATGCCGAGGACCGTCCCCACGACGCGATTGTCGAGGACGTGGTGGCCCTCGCCGCCCTGCAAGACCAGACCGAGTTCTTGAGCGACGATCGTGTTGCGCAGAATACGGCAGGACGAGGATCCGTCTGCCCGGAGGCCGACCGGCGTCTCGCGGATCCCGTTGCGCTCGACGAGGCTGCGGTCGCTCGCGACGAGGAGGATTCCTGTGTCGGAGCCACCGCGGATCTCGTTCGCCGAGAGGGTGTTGTTCGCGCTCCCGGAGAGGGCGATGCCGACCTTTCCGGGATCTGCGATGGTGGTGTCGAGCACACGGTTCTGGACCGACTCCTCGAGCCGTACGCCGACTTCGGCAGCACGGTCGATCGTGCAGGCGCGGACCTCGCACCCCGTCGACCGCTCGAGAGCCACGCCGACGCGGGAGTTCCGGAGAGTGGCCGCCTCTAGGGTGATACCGTTCGATGCACGTACTAGGACTGCGCAAGTGCTACAGCCATCGATGCGGCACGCGGTGACGAGGGTTTCCCTCGAACCGCCCTCGACGGCGATCCCGATCGGAGCGCGAGCGATCGCGAGCCGTCGAAGCGTGTTGTCCCAAGAGCCGATGAGGCGGATCGCGGCGTCTGTGACGTCGCGGACGCTCAGATCACGAACTTCGTTTCCGCTCGAGGACGAAAGCTCAACCCCAACGTTGCCGCCCTCCACGTCGAGGCGATCCAGGAGGCTGCCGCGGGCGCCGAACAGCCGCACGGCCACGGGCGTTCCTCGGACATTGACATCCAGAACGCGGCAGCGCGAGGCGGAGATGAAGACGCCGACACTCTCGGCAGAGATCGCGAGGTTCCTGAGCGTGACATCGTCGGCGCGGACAGCGAGCGCTGGAGCGCTCCCTGTGGCCGCGATGTGCGCCGCCGGCCCAAGGGAACGGATCGTGATTCCGGCAACGTCGATGACCATGGGTCCGGCGACCGTCTCGCTTCCTGTGTCGAGGACAATCGTTCCGCCCGACTTGACCTGGCGGAGCGCGGCGTCGAGCGTCGCGACATCGTGGGGAACCACGATGGCATCACGCGGAACGCGCTCGGGGGAGAAGAGAACGTAGCGCAAGACGAGAGCGGACCCCGCGACAAGGATGAGGAGGGCAACGAGCACAAGCGCACGTCCGTATCGAGTCCGAGCCATCTTGGTCACTCTATCACTCGGGCTCGCGTCGCGTCCAGGTCTTGCCCTCACGGAGAAGTCGTGCCGTGCCACCCGAGAGACTCTCGCGGGGCCGTCGGTGTGGCTACTTGCCTAGGAGGCGCAGTGGTCAGCCGTCCCGGCGAGTGCGGGGACATCGGGGTATGCGTGGTGAGAACCGCCGAAAGGTAGAATCGTAGCAGCAAAGACGCGACGGCTTTTCGTGCCAGGTTGTGAAAGCTGACCGGTCCTGGAAGGGGTCCGTCCAAGAGTCACAACGTGGAGTGCTGAGGCGGGAGGCGCTGGGAGGGACTCTCAAAGGGAGGTTCGATGTCCGCGAACCGGATCCGAGGGATGAATCGCATGGGCTCAGGGCAGCAGGGTTCGAATAGAAGGGGACTCTCGTCGATGGCCTGGAGGTGCGGGTGGCTGGCGCTTGCCATCGTAGCTCTAGGCTTTGCGTTCACTGCTGTGGCCCAGGATGTGCTCCAAGTCGGCGAGCATGTGTTTGAGTTCCGAGGGGTCACCTACAACAGCGATGGCACGTCGACGTGGGAGTACACCGTGACCTCGGGGCGCAAGCCCGCCCTCAGCCATTGGGTGCTTGAGTTCGATCCGTCGATCCTTGGAATGCGGAACGTCGTCAGCTGTTCCGAGCGGTACGAAGTCAACACCGACCCCACAACGCACGTCTACGGTCTGAAGTTTGACGGCGGGTACAGAGACAACGAAATGCGCGATGTTATGTTCGTTCTCGACGGCTGGTACGGCGTGACCTCTGTCCGCATCGGTGTGAAGGCTGGGAACAACGCGGAGATCGCCGAGTCGATCTCCGGTCCTGGCGGGGTGCTCGTGGCAGAGAACGCTCCTCCGACCGCCGTGGACGATTTGGCAAGCACGACTGAGAACGGATCCGTGCAGATCGACGTCCTGGAGAACGATGGGGACGACGACGGGACCCTGAATCGCACAACGGTGGTCATCACCGAGGCGCCCGAGCTCGGGACGGCCGACGTGGACCCGACGATGGGTACGGTGACGTACGTGCCCTTCCCAGGAACCTGCGGAGATGACTCGTTCTCCTACACGGTCGCCGACGACGACGGAGCGACCTCGGACGAAGCGCGGGTAGCGCTTGTGATTGTCTGCAACGAGCCGCCCGAGGCGAGCGACGACAGTGCGACAACCGATGAGTACACCGCCGTCGCGATCAACGTGGTCGCCAACGACCGCGACCTCGACGGGATTCTCGATCCGGCGTCGATTTCCATCTCCCGGGATCCGACGTTCGGTTCCCTGAGCGTTCACCCAACCACGGGGGTCGTGACCTACACGCCCGCTGTCGGAGGCTGCGGCGACGACGAGTTCGAGTACACAGTAGAGGATGACGACGGAGCCACGTCGAATCCGGCCTACGTCACGGTGAGCGTGCTGTGCACCGAGCCGCCGCTCGCCATCGATGACCTCTACAACGTCGAGGAAGGCGGAACCCTCAGAGTCCCGGCGTCAGGCGTGCTCGCCAATGACCAAGAGACGCCAGGAAAGCCGCTCAGGGCGGTTCTCGTGTCGGACGTCCGAAACGGCCTGCTCGCGCTGAACTCGGATGGCTCGTTCACGTACACGCACGACGGGACGGAGACGACGGAGGACGCGTTCTCCTATATCGCGAACGATACCTCGAAGGAGTCCAACGTTGCCACGGTGAGCCTCGTGATTGCACCCACGAACGACGTTCCGGCGGCCGTGGACGACGAGGCCGAGACCCGCGAGCATGAGCCGGTCACGATCGAGGTCTTGGCAAACGATACTGACCCGGACGAGGACTCCCTATCGGTGGACTGGACGAGCGCTCCGGCGAACGGAGAAGCATCGAACTTGGGCGCGGCAGTCGAGTACACGCCGAACGCCGACTTCTACGGCACCGACACGTTCACCTACGCGGCGTCGGACGGGCACGGCGGAACGTCGATCGCGACGGTCACGGTGACTGTCACGTCGGTCAACGACGAGCCCCTGGCGCAGGATGACAGCGCGACCACGAGCGAGGACGTCGCGGTCTCGATCTCTGTTCTCGCGAACGACAGCGACCCCGACGAGGACACTCTCTCGATCGATTCCGTAACGCAGCCCGAGAATGGGTCCGTGGCGGGGAACGGAACGCACGTGATCTACTCCCCGAACGCCGACTTCCACGGGACGGACACGTTCACGTACACCGTCGACGACGGTGTCGGCGGAGAGTCGAGCGCGGTCGTGACCGTCGTCGTCACTTCGGTCAACGACGCGCCGCAGGCCCAGGGAGGCGTCGTCTCCACGGATGAAGACGTGGCGCTCGAGATCGCGGTCCTGACGAACGACAGCGATCCGGACGGAGATCCGCTCACCCTGGAGTCAGTGACGCAACCGAGCCACGGGACGGTTGCGACAAGTGGAGACGCGGCGACGTACACGCCGGCCAAGGACTTCCACGGCGAGGACACGTTCACGTATACGATTTCGGACGGACACGGCGGTACGGCCACTGCGACGATCACGATTGTCGTCGCGCCCGTCAACGACGAGCCGCTGGCGCAGGACGACAACGCGTTCACGGACGAGGACGCCGCTGTAACGATTACCGTCCTTGCGAACGACAGCGACCCTGAGGG
>JAPLGD010000027.1 GCA_026390345.1 Candidatus Bipolaricaulota bacterium
GGCGTCATGCGCGCGCCAGCTCCTTGCGCAGCCCGACGCGGTCGTTGAACGCCTCGATTCGTTCGTCGATCGCGGCCACGGACTTGTGGATCCGGTCCCAGTACGCGGGGTAGTCGTACCACTGTGCGTTCAACTCGTCGACGGAGTGGCCGAGCTGCTCGACCCACGTGAAGTACTTCAGGTTGTGAATCCGCTTGCGGTCGCGATATCCGAGCTCGAGGGCGTTGTCGGTCTTGATTCCGTGTAGGTGCGCGTGGAAGTCGACGGCGGCCTGGGTCTCCGAGTACTTCCCGTGCGCCTCGTCCAGCTCGGCGAGGCGGGTCCGGTAGAGCTCCATGGAGTCGGTGAGCACCGTGAGGACGACGTCGCCCTCTCCGAGCTCGTAGTACTTGGCGAACTTGATCGACGAGAGCAGGTTCGCCACGCCCGAGATCCCGAGGAGATCGAGGTGGTCGACGAGCCCCGCGTCGACACCTTGCCGTTTCAGGTAGGCACGCCCGACGGGCTCGTTGAACAGCCGGATCAGCGCCATGGTGTCCGCGTCATCAATCGCGACGACCATGTCTGTGTTGCGGACGTTGTGGATCCATGGAACGTGCTTGTCGCCGATCCCTTCGATCCGGTGCGCGCCGAAGCCGTTCTCGAGGAGGGTCGGGCACTGCAGTGCCTCCGAGACCACGAGCTTGCTCTGCGGGTACCGCTCCTTCAGGTAGTCGCCGCACCCCATCGTCCCCGACGATCCCGAGGTGAGGACGACGCCGGCGTAGCTTCCGCCTCGGAGCTCGGCCTCGAGGGCCTCCTCCATCGCGTGCCCCGTGACCTCGTAGTGCCAGAGGTGGTTCCCGGGCTCGTCGAATTGGTTGAAGATCATGACGTTGTCGCGCGTCGCCTCGAGCTCCTTGCACTTCTGGAAGATCTCCCAGACGTTCGACTCCGACCCCGGCGTGGCGATGACTTCCCCGGCGATCTTCGCCAGCCACTCGAACCGTTCGCGCGACATTCCCTCCGGCAGGATGGCGATCGACGCGCAACCGAGGAGGTTCGAGTTGTAAGCCCCACCGCGGCAGTAGTTGCCCGTCGAGGGCCACACGGCCTTGTGAAACGTCGGGTCGAACTGACCGGTCACGAGGCGGGGAGCAAGACACCCGAACGTGGCGCCGACCTTGTGAGCGCCGGTGGGGAACCATTTCCCGACGAGCGCGATGATCCTTGCCGGAACCCCCGTGAGCTCGCTCGGAAACTCGAGGGCGTTGACGCCGCCGAATCCGCCGCCCCGCTGCACCGGCTCATTCTTCCAGGTGATGCGGAACAGATTCAGCGGATGGAGGTCCCACAGCCCGACGGACCCGAGCTTCTTCACAATGGGAGCCGGGATCTTCCGCGGATCCTTCATCTCAGCGAAGGTCGGGACGACGATTCCCTTCTCCCGTGCGCGCTCGACGGTTCGCTTCAGCTGTGCAGGATGCTCTTTCAGGTCGATCATTCGGTCTCTCCTCGAGCCCCATGGCCCTTACCGATCTCTCCGATGCAGTCTCGCCGGTTGAGGCCTCGTTCGGGCAATGCTATCATGCTGTCTGACCAGTTCGCAAGATTCCGCATTCCGCCGCGAAAAGGGGAGCCCATGTACGACCTCGTCATCCACAACGGAACCCTGGTCAGCTCGCTTGCCGTCGTGTCGGCCGACATCGCGGTCGACGGAGAGCGGGTCGCCGCCGTCGGCCCCGGACTTCAAGGCCATCGCGAGATCGACGCGTCGGGACTCCTCGTCTTTCCAGGCGTGATCGACGCCCATGTCCACATGGCACTTCCTGTCGCCGGGACCCGCTCGAGCGACGATTTCCTCTCCGGGAGTCAGGCCGCCGCGTGCGGCGGCGTCACGACAATCGTCGACTTCACGGTCGGAGCCCCCGAGCGGTCGATTCCGCAGGCCATCGAGGCTCGCCTCGCGGACGCGGCCCCTTCGATCGTTGACTACGCCTTCCACGGAGAGGTCGTGGGGTGGCACACGGGACGGGAGCGCGAGTTCCGCGACGCGATGGATCTCGGCGTCTCGAGCTTCAAGTTCTACACGACGTACGCCGCGTCGGGGCGACGCACGGCGCCCCGCGAGATGGCGACTGCGTTCCGCGAGCTGGCCCGACTGGGCGCCCTGGCGGTCGTTCACGCCGAGGACGATGGGCTGATCCAGTCGATCGCCGCGCGCCTGACGGACGAGGAGCGCGGCCGCATGCGAACGCTGGCCGCCGCGCGCCCGGACGTCGCGGAGCAAGCGGCGATCTCGCAGGCTGCGGGGGCTGCACGCACAACCGGCTGCTCTCTGCATGTCGTGCACGTGAGTTCGCGCATCGGCCTCGGCGCCGTCCGCGCGGCTCGATCCGACGGGGCTCCCATCAGCGCGGAAACCTGCCCGCAGTACCTCCTCCTGACGAACGCCGTCTACGACCGCGACGACGGACACCTCTTCTCGGCGGCGCCGCCGCTGCGGACAGATGCCGACCGCGAGACGCTCTGGGTCGGCCTCCGCAGCCAGGACCTCGACTACGTCGCCACGGACCACTGCCCGTTCACCCGCGAGCAGAAGACGTGGCGCGGCTCGTTCCTCGATCTTCCGTACGGACTCCCGGGTGTCGAGACCCTGCTCCCGCTCCTCTACACCGAAGGCGTCGCCACGGGGCGTCTCCACCTGACCGACCTCGCTCGGATCCTTTCCGAGCGCCCGGCGAAGCGCCTGGGCATCTATCCGCGCAAGGGGGCCCTCGAGGTCGGGTCCGACGCCGACGTCGTCCTGTACGACCCGAACGGGGAAACGAAGGTCGGCGTGGCAAACCTCCACTCCCGCACCGACTTCTCCCCCTACGAAGGAAGACCGATCGTCGGCCGCGTGGCCGCCGCCTTGTCGAGGGGCGAAGTCATCTACGAGAAGGGTTGCGTCGCAGCGACTCCCGGTCGCGGACGCCATGTCCACACCAAAGTGAGTCGGTAGGTCCCTCAGGAGCCGTAGCTGGCAAGGCCTCGGCGTTGCGGCCTCTGAGGGACTGTGTACAATCCAGTCTGACAAGCTGACCACCAAACAGGACGAGGTGGGAGGGGGGAAGACAGAGCCTCGCGCGTTCCCTAACGGTCCGGCCGGACCGGGCGCGCGGGCTAGAACTCCTAAGATGCGGAAGACGGCGTACGTGGACCTTTCTCTCGGCACGACCGAGATCGTCGACACACCGAGCGATCGGCTCGGCGACTTCCTCGGCGGACGCGGATACGGCGCCAGCCTGCTCTACGACCTGGTGCCCCCGGGCGTCGCTCCCCTCGACCGGGAGAACGCCCTCGTGCTGACGTCGGGGCTCTTCTCCGGCACTCCGTGGCCGGCCGCCTCCCGCTACCACCTCACGTTCCGATCGCCGCTGACGGGGTGCTACGGGTATGCGAACGCCGGCGGAAAGGTCGGCCCGTTCCTCGCGGCGTGCGGCTTCGACGCGGTCGTCGTGCGCGGTCGCGCCGAGAAGCCGGCCCACCTCCTCGTGGGCCGCGGGTCGATCGCCATCCTGCCGGCCGGTGACCTCTGGGGAGAGACCACGCGAGAGACGGAGGAGACCCTGCACACGCGATATCCGGACGCCGCGGTGGCGAGCATCGGGCCGGCCGGCGAGAACGGCGTTCGGTTTGCCGCGGTCATCAACGACGGTGGTCGCGCGGCGGCGCGCGCGGGAGGCGGCGCCGTATTCGGATCGAAGAACCTGAAGGCCGTCGTCGTCGAAAAGGTCCCGCCCGATCGGGCGCCGACGGCGTTTCTTGCCGAGGCGCGACGGGCGACCGAGCAGCTCCTCTCCGCCCCGTCCATTCCGAACCTGAGCCGGTGGGGGACTCCCTTCCTGACGGCCATCAAGAACGAGATCGGCGACCTGCCGGCGAAGAACCACCAGTTGGGACAGGTCCCGTTCATCGACCGGGTCGACGCCGAGGCCCTGGAAGCCTACAAGTCGGACGTCAAAGGCTGCTTTGGTTGCCCGATCCGGTGCGGGCGGATCTCGATGGTCCGCGGCGGCCCCTACGCCTGCACGACGGCAGGGCCGGAGTACGAGACGGTCGACTCCCTCGGGCCGCAGTGCGATTGCTCCGATCCGGAAGTCATCATCTATGCCAACATGCTCTGCAACGAGCTCGGCCTCGACACGCTGTCGACCGGCGCCGCGATCGCGTTCGCGATGGAGTGCCACGAGCGTGGTCTGCTGAATGACGAGACCCTGTCGCTCGAGTGGGGGGACCCCGCGACCGTCGTCGAGGCGATCCGCCGGATCTCCTCGCGGAGCGGGATCGGCAACCTCCTCGCTTCCGGCGTCCGCGCGGCCGCGGCGACCCTGGGCGGCGACGCCGGGCGGTACGCCATGGAGGTCAAGGGCCTCGAGATCCCGTCGCAGGAGGGCCGCGTGGCGAAGAGCTTCGGCCTCGGACACGCGACGTCGAACCGCGGCGCCGACCACCTTTACGCCTTGCCGACGATCGACACCGCCGGCCTCGAGGAGGCCGCACGCATGCACCTCGCCCACGTCCTGCCCGACGTCATGGACCCGAGCGACGAGCGCCACAAGCCCGACCTCGTCGTCTTCAGCGAGCACTACTGCGCCGTGGCCGACTCGCTCGGCGTCTGCAAGTTCAGCACGGTGGAAACCCATCCGCTGCACCCTGAGGACCTCGCCCGCGGGGCCTGCACCCTCGGCGTCGACGCGACGGGCGACGGGCTTCTGCGCGCCGGCGAGCGCATCGTCAACCTGGAACGGATGTTCAACGTCCGCCTCGGACTGTCGTCCAAGGACGACCGGCTTCCGGCGCGATTCACGGAAGAGCCGATGCCCGTGGAGCGAGGCGGACGGACGACCCACCACGTGATCGAGGATTTC
This sequence comes from Candidatus Bipolaricaulota bacterium, assembly GCA_026390345.1. Lineage (GTDB taxonomy): Bacteria > Bipolaricaulota > Bipolaricaulia > UBA7950 > UBA9294 > JAPLGD01. Next base: position 4,893 of record JAPLGD010000027.1, read on the forward strand.
GACGGGATGCTCGCCCGCTACTATGCGCTTCGCGGCTGGGACGAGGACGGGATTCCGACGCCGGAGACGCTGCGGAAGCTGGGCCTCGACCGATGGCTGGGCGACGTCGGAGGGCGGGAATGAGCCGGACCGGCGGTTACGCAGGCCAGTACCTGCGAGTCGATCTCTCGAGCGGCGAGATCACCGCGGCCGATACGCCGCCGGCGCTTCGCCTCGGTTACCTCGGCGGAAACGGGTTCGGCGTCCGCATCCTCTGGGACGAGGTTTCGCCCGCCGTCGACGCCCTTTCGCCGGAGAGCGATCTGATCCTCGCGTCCGGTCCCTTGTGCGGCACGGCCTGGCCGACCTCCGGGCGTTTCGAGGCGATCGCGAAGTCCCCCCTCACCGGCATCTACGGCGACGCCAACTGTGGCGGGACGTTCGGCCCGGAGCTGAAGCGGAGCGGCTACGACTTCCTCGTCTTCACCGGCAGGGCGAACCACCCCGTGTGGCTCTGGATTGACGATGGCCGCGCGAAACTCGAGGACGCCGGCAGCCTGTGGGGGCTCGACACGGTCGAGACGGAGGCCGCGGTCCGGCAGGCCAAGGCCGACGACCGAATCATGGTCGCCTGCGTCGGCCCCGCGGCGGAGAACGGCGTACGCTACGCCTCCATCCAAGCCTCGCCGAACCGCAGCCTCGCCCGGACAGGCGTGGGGACGGTCATGGCCTCGAAGCGGCTGAAGGCGATCGCCGTCCGCGGCTCGCGGCCGGTGCCGATCGCCTCTCCGACGGAGTTCACGCGGCTCGCGCGGACAATGCACGAGCGGATCCGAAGAAACGAGTTCTACCCGTCGATCTCGCGCCATGGAACCTCGGGCCTCGTCCCCGTCGTGAACGAGATCGGGCGGTTCCCGACGCGAAACTTCCAGTCAGGCGACTTCGCGGCCGCGGACCGAATCGCCGGCGAAACTTTGCGCCGCGACCACTGGGTGAAGGACACGGGGTGCTTCGGCTGCCCGATCCGCTGCGACAAGGTCTTCCACGTGACGTCCGGGGAGTTCGCCGGCGCCGTGACGTCGAGCCTCGAGTACGAGACCCTGAACGCGTTCGGCGCTGCAGTAGGAAACGACAACCTCCCGTCCATCATCCGCGCGAACGAGCGGTGCGACCGCTTGGGGATGGACACCATCTCGGCCGGGCGGTCGATCTCGTTCGCCTTCGAGCTCTTCGAGAAGGGGATCCTGACGAAGGCGGAGACGGACGGCCTGGAGCTGCGGTGGGGCGACTATCACGTTGTCCTGGAGTTGATCGAGAAGATCGCGCGCCGCGAAGGGCTCGGCGACCTCCTCTCGCTCGGGGTGCGCGAGGCGGCGCGCCGCATCGGGCGGGGCGCCGAGGAGTATGCGATGGAAGTCAAGGGACTCGAGATCCCCGCTCAGGACGGACGCGCCCAGCAATCGATGGGACTCGCGCACATTACGTCGAGCCGCGGGGCCGACCACCTGAAGGCGTTCCCGACGATCGATGAGACCGGAAGTCCGAACGAGGTCGCCCGGCGCTACGGGGCCGACTTCCTGCCGGACATGGCCAACCCCCACGCGACGAAGCACAAGCCGTTCCTGGTGAAGGACGGCGAGGACTTCGGCGCGGTCGTCGATTCGATCGGGGTCTGCAAGTCCGGCGGGACGTTCGTGATGGCCGAGGTCTACTGGCCGGACCTCGCGGAGGGCTTGACGTACGCGACGGGAGTCGAGACGACGGCCGACGACCTGCGCGAAACCGGTGAACGAATCTACAACCTGATGCGCGCCTACAACGCCGTCCACGGGATCACCCGCGCCGACGACCGGCTCCCCCGACGCTTCAAAGAGGAGCCGTCGCCGTCGATGGGCGCGCGAGGCGAGGTCGCCCACGCCGAGGAGATGCTCGACGAGTACTACGCGCTCCGCGGCTGGGACGCCGAGCGCGGCTGGCCGACACCGGACACGCTCCGTCGCCTCGAGCTCCCCGACGTGGCCGCTCGGCTGGAGGCGCTCCGACATGGATGAGCGGATCATTCTCGGCGGGGTCCTGCTGACGGCGGCCGACGCCGAGCTCCGAGCGGGGTGGGGCGTGCGGATCGTTGATGGCGCGATCGCCGAAGTAGGCCCGAACGAGACTCTTGCCGGAACGCGGCGCGGGATCGAGACGATCGATGCGCGCGACCTCCTCCTCATGCCAGGGTTCGTCAACGCGCACATGCACTCCTACGGCCTCCTGGCGCACGGGATTCCCCTTGCGCAGCCGCCGGCCGGGTTCTATCCGTTCCTCGCCGAGTTCTGGTGGCCGCGCGTCGAGGATCGCCTCGACGCCGCGATGATCGAGGCGGCGTTTCGTCTCGCTTGCGCGAGGATGATTCGGTCCGGCGTCACGACCGTGTGCGACATCCTCGAGGCGCCACACGCTACGCCCGGCGTCCTCGACGTCGAGGCCCGGGTGGCCGACGAGACCGGGATTCGCGCCGTGCTTTCGCTCGAGGCGTCCGAGCGTCACGGGGCGGCCGCAGCGCGGGCGGCGCTGTTCGAGAACGCCGGGTTCGCCGCGACCCACGGGACGGGACGCGTGACCGGGATGATGAGCCTCCACACGTCCTTCTCCTGCTCGGAGGCGTTTGTGCGCGAAGGAAAGGCCCTCGCGGTCGAGTCGGGCGTCCGCATCCACCTTCATCTCTCCGAGAGCGACTACGAGCCGTCGTTCACCCTCGAGCGCTACGGAGTGCGACCTGCGATCTGGTACGACCGCCTGGGGCTCTGGGACAGCTCGGTGCTTGCCTCGCAGGGCGTCGCCCTGGACGCGGACGAGATCGCCGTCCTGGCAAAGCGGCGAGTCCGCCTCGCCCACATGCCGGCGAGCAACTGCGAGGTCGGCGGAGGGGTCGCCCCCGTCCCGGAGATGCTCGAGGCCGGAATGCGCCCCGGCCTCGGCACCGACGGGTACATCAACGACCCGTTCGAGGTCATGCGCGCCGCGTTCCTCATCCACAAGGGAGTCCGACGCGACGCCCGTGTCATGCCGGCACGGACGGTCCTTGCGATGGCGACATCGTGGGGCGCGGACGCTGTCGGCGTGAACGCGGGCGTCCTGGCGCCGGGACGGCGCGCCGACCTGATCGGGGTCCGCCTCGACTTCGACACCCCGCTCACGCCCGAGAACGTCGCCGATCAGCTCGTCCTCTACCGCTCCGGGGCCGACGTGGCTTTGACGATCGTCGACGGACGGGTGCTCTTCCGCGGCGGCGAGCTCCTGACCGTCGACGCCGAGGCCGCGCGCCGCGAAGCCCACGCTCAGGCGCAGCGCCTGTGGACGAAGGAGGAGCGATGACCGACCTTGCGACGAACCTGTGCGGCCTGAAGCTCCGGACGCCCCTCGTGCTCGCCTCGGGCCCGCTCTCGTTTGACGGGGACGCTCTTGTGCGCGCCCACCGCGCCGGCGCGGGCGCCGTCGTCACAAAGACCATCGGCGTCCACGCGGCCGTGAATCCGGTGCCGCACATCGCGCGGTCGAGCGGCGGGCTCCTGAACGCCGAACGCTGGTCCGACCTACCCCCCGAGCGGTGGATTGAGCGGGAGATCCCGCGCGCGCGCAAGGCAGGCGCCGTCGTCATCGCGAGCGTCGGTCTGACGCGCGAGGATGTCCGTGCGCTCGCCGCCGCGTTGGCCGAGGCGGGCGCCAGCGCGCTGGAGGTCGTCTCGTACGATGGACCGGCCGTGCCCGGCATGGTCGAGGAGGCGACGAGTCGCGTCTCCATACCGGTGTTCGCGAAGGTGAGCGCCAACGGACCGGATGTCGTCGAGATGGCCCGCGCGTGCCTCGCGAACGGCGCATCGGCCATTACGGCCATTGACTCCGTCGGGCCTGCGCTGCGCTTCGACCTCGCCTCGCGCCGCCCGCGGCTTGGAGGATACGGCTGGCTTTCGGGACGGCCGATCCTGCCCGTTGCTCTCCGCGTCGTCGCCGACATCGCGCGTGAAACAGGATGCCCCATCGTTGGGACGGGGGGCGTCGAGACCGCCGACGATGCCGTCGAGATGCTCTATGCGGGGGCAAACGCCGTCGGAGTCTGCACGGCGCCGTTGCTGCGCGGCGTGTCGGTCTTCGGCGACCTCGTTCGCGATCTGTCGGCGCGCCTCTTCTCCCTCGGGTTCGAGAGCCCGGGCGAGGCGACGGGTGCGGGCCTCTCGGAACTTGTCCGCGCCTCGAACGGGACGAAGGCTCGAGAAGGCTGGAGATTCGCCTGGAGCCGCGAGACCTGCACGGATTGCGGGGCATGCGTCCGCGTCTGCCCGTACGGGGCTCGCCGCAACCCGGAAGAGATCGTGGAGCCCGACTGCCGCGGTTGCGGGCTCTGCTCCTCGTCATGTCCAACGGGGGCCCTTCTCCTACGGGAGGAAGGAAGGCCTCGTCCTCGTGAAGGAGGCTCGGCCATGAGACGCACGAGCCCCTACGCCCGCGGACCCTGTGTCGGAGGCGATGGGCCTGCCCGCAGGAGCGGGGGTATCATCGAAGGGAACGACACAAGACCGGGCAAAGAAGGAGACGGCCATGCGGTTCAATAGGGTGCAGTCGCGAAAGGTCTCGGCGATCGCCGCCGAGCAGATCGTCGAGGCGATCCACCGAGGCGATTTCCCCGTGGGGAGCCGCCTTCCGTCCGAGTTCGAGTTGGCCGAACAGATGGGAGTAAGCCGGCCGTCGATCCGCGAGGCACTGTCAGCGCTGCAGGCGATGGCCATCATCGAGTCGCGCCCTGGAAGCGGCAACTATGTGCTCCGGGTGCCCTCAACGACGGAGGAGACGAACACTCTCCATCTCATCGAGAGCGAGGCCGGCTGTCTTGAGGTCATGGAGGCCCGCGAGGCCCTCGAGCCGCCCGTGGCGGCGATGGCGGCCGAGAAGTCCGACGAGGCCGCCATCGATCAGCTCCGGGAGATCCTGGAGACGATGCGGAGTCGCGCCGCCGAGAACGACTTCGACGCGTACTTCGCGGCGGACAAGGCTTTTCACCGCGCCCTGGCTGACGCGGCGGGGAATCCTCTTGTAGGATCCGCCCTCGTCCCGCTCATCGACACGATGGATCAGAAGGTCTACCGGGAGTTCACCCGGCACTACTACTTGAAGAACGTGAGCGACCTCCAGCACGTCGTCGACCTCCATCGCGAGATCCTCGACGCGATCGAAGACGAGGACGAGGACGCGGCGTTCGCGAAGATGGTCGAGCATTGGACGCGGATGCGGGAGATCTGGGAGGCGTAGGCCGCAGCCTAGGCCCGTTCCCATCCGCCAACGAAACAGGAAAGGTGATGGAATGCAAGTCGAGAAGAAAGTCGTCGTCGTTGCCCTCGGCGGAAACGCTATTCTCCAGCCGGGGCAGCGCGGAACGTTCGAAGAGCAGATGAAGAACGTCCACGTCACCTGCGAGCAGCTCGCTCTCATGGTGGAGTCGGGCAAGTACAAGATCGTCGTGACCCACGGCAACGGCCCGCAGGTCGGCAACATCCTGCTCCAGAACGAGGTCGGCAAGGACGTCGCGGCGCCGATGCCGCTCTACGTCTGCGGTGCGGAGAGCCAGGGGCTGATCGGCTACATGATCCAGCAGAACCTGATCAATCTCCTCGCGGCCAAAGGGAAGGGCAACATCCCGGTGGCGACGATCGTTACCCAGGTGGTTGTCGACAAGGGCGATCCCGCCTTCGCCAACCCGACGAAGCCGGTGGGCCCGTTCTACAGCGCGGAGGAAGCCGCTCGCCTTAAGAAGGAGAAGGGGTACGACGTCAAGGAGGACGCCGGGCGCGGGTGGCGCCGCGTCGTCCCGTCCCCCGATCCGGTCGAGATCTTCGAGAAGGAGGCCATCCGCCAACTCGTCGACGCGCGGTCGATCGTCATCGCCTCCGGCGGCGGCGGGATTCCCGTCGTACGCGAGAACGGAGTGCTCAAGGGCGTCGACGCCGTGATTGACAAGGACCTTGCCGGCGAGCGGCTGGCTGTCGACGTCAAGGCATCAATCTTCATGGTCCTGACCGACGTCGCGCAGGTGAAGCTCCACTACAAGACGCCGCAGGAAGAGAGCCTCGCCCGGATGACCGTGGCCGAGGCGAAGAAGTACGCCGCCGAAGGGCATTTTGCCAAGGGTTCGATGGAGCCCAAGGTGCGCGCCGCGATCCGGTTCATCGAGTCGGGCGGCGAGAAGGCGATCATCACGTCGCTCGACAAGGCGACGGACGCGCTGGAAGGCAAAGCAGGAACCACGATCACGAGGGAGTAGATCCAAGGAGAGACCATGTCGAACACAACGCTACGAGGACGAGATTTCATCACCTGGTTGGAGTTTTCGCGCGACGAGATCGACGCCATGCTCGACACCGCGCATGACCTGAAGCGGAAGTTCATCCGGCGCGAGCCTTACAAGGTGCTCGACGGACAGACGCTCCACATGATGTTCTACAACACGTCGCTGCGGACGCGGAACTCGTTTGAGACCGCGATGACGCAGCTCGGCGGACACGCCCACTTCTTGCAGCCCGGCGCCGTCTACACCCCGGCCCTGAAGGGCGACGAGAAGGCGTACTCCACGGAGCGGATCAGCGACGTCGCGCGCGTGCTGGCCGAGATGGGCGACGCGATCGCGATCCGGATCTACGGCAAGTACACCGACTGGATCTACGGAAAGGGGAACCGGATCGTCCGCGAGTTCGCCCAGTGGTCGAAGGTCCCGGTCATCAACATGGAAGACGACATGTACCACCCGTGCCAGGATCTGGCCGACGTCATGACGATGCAGGAGAAGCTCGGCCACAACCTGCAGGGAAAGAAGTTCGTCATGAGCTGGGCGTACTCCGGCTCGGTCGAGAAGCCGCTCGCGGTCCCGCAGAGCTGCATCATCGCCGCGTCGACGATGGGCATGGACGTGACCCTCGCGCACCCGAAGGGGCTCGACCTCGACCCGAAGGTGCTGCAGGCTTCGAAGGACCTTGCGAAGCGCCACGGCGGATCGTTCAAGGTCGTGAACGACATGGACCAGGCGTTCAAGGGCGCCGACGTCGTGTACCCGAAGGCGTGGACGGTCCAGGCAACGGACGGCAAGACGCCGATGGACGCGGAGAAGGCGAAGGCCGTCTTCGAGGCCAACAAGCATTGGATCACGACAGCCGAGAAGATGAAGCTGACGAACAACGCGATCTACATGCACTGCCTGCCGGCGGATCGTGACATGGAGGTCACCGACGACGTCATCGACGGCCCGAACTCCGTGATCATCGA
>JAPLGD010000053.1 GCA_026390345.1 Candidatus Bipolaricaulota bacterium
GGCCAGCAGGTCGTGAAGATCGTCCGCGACGAGCTCGCCGAGACGATGGGCGGGGAACGAACCACTCTGCGCCTCGATCGGCGCCCGGCCGTCATCCTCCTCGTCGGACTGCAGGGTTCGGGAAAGACGACCACGGCAGCCAAACTCGCCAGCGTCCTCCGGAAGGACGGCCGAAAGCCCGTCCTCGTCGCCGCCGACGTCTACCGCCCGGCGGCCATCGACCAGCTGGAGAAGCTCGGACGCGACCTCGACATCCCCGTCGTCTCGCGCACCTCTCCCGACCCGGTGAAGATCGCGATATCCGGCGTCGCGTGGGCGAAGGAGAACTTGCGCGACGTGGTTCTCATCGACACGGCGGGACGCCTCCAGATCGACGATGAGATGATGAAGGAGATCGCCGACATCGCTGCCGCGGTGACACCGGACGAGAAGCTCCTCGTCGCCGACGCGATGACCGGGCAGGAGGCCGTTGCCGTGGCGACTGCATTCCACGAGAAGGTCGGGCTCACCGCCGTCATCCTGACGAAGATGGACGGTGACGCGCGCGGCGGCGCCGCGCTGTCCATTCGCCACGCCACCGGACGGCCCATCGTCTACGTCGGGACGGGGGAGAAGATCGACGGCCTCGAGCCGTTCCACCCGAAGCGCATGGCGGACCGGATCCTCGGAATGGGCGACGTTCTCACCCTGATCGAGCAGGCGGAATCGCAGATGGATACGACGAAGGCCGAGCACCTCGTCGAGCAGATCCGCAAGAATCGGTTCAGCCTCCAGGATTTCCTCGAACAGCTCGAGGAGGTACGCAAGCTCGGACCGTTGTCTCAGATCCTCGATCGCCTCCCCGGAGCCGCCAAACTGATGAAGGGACGCCCTGTGGACGCCGACGAAACCGAGATCCAGAAGACCCTGGCGATCCTCCGGTCGATGACGCTGGAAGAACGGACGAACCCCTCTATAATTGGGGGGAGTCGAAAGAAGCGGATCGCCCGCGGAAGCGGGACGAAAGTGAGAGACGTCAACAGCGTTCTTACCCGCTACGAAGAAGCGAAACGCGCCCTGAAGTGGGCCGGGACTCGTCGCGGGAAGGAACGCTTCCCCGTGGACCTGCTCGGAAGCTCGTAGGGCGCTCGAAATCTAGTCTGAGGTGAAGCATGGCAGCGAGAATTCGGTTGAAGAAGGTCGGTCGCAAGGGGCAACCCTCGTACCGAGTGGTCGTCCTCGACGGACGGAAGCCGCGCGACGCCAAGGTGGTCGCCGATCTCGGGCACTACGACCCGAAGACGGACCCCGCAACGTTCCAGATCGACAACGAAGTCGCTCTGAAGTGGCTGTGCGACGGCGCGAAGGCAACGAAGGCCGCGCGGGACATCCTCTCGAAGTCCGGCGTCATGGCGGCGTGGGACGCCGCAAAGCGTGCCGGCGGCGCGACCGCGCAGGATGACGAAGGGAAAGAAGCGGGCGACAAGGCCGAGGCCTAGAGGCCAACGCCCGATCCGGGAGGGACTTTGCTCTTTCGCCTGTGCGAGTTCCTCGTCCACTCGCTGATCGAAGAGCCTGGTGCGTGCACGATCGACCGCATCGAGACCGAGCGGGTGGACATCTTCTTTCTCCACGTGGGGAAGGACGACCGCGGCCGAATCCTCGGCAAGGGCGGCCGGACGATCGCTGCGTTGCGGACCTTCCTCGAGGCGGCCGCCGCGCGCATCGACCGCGAAGTGGTCCTCGAGATCTCCGAGTGAGTCCTCATGCGTTTCGACGTCTTGACGATCTTCCCCGCGGCGCTGGATGCGCTCCTGTCGATCGGCGTGATCGGCCAGGCGCGTGAGGCCGGCTCCGTCGAGATTCGCCTCCACGACCTGCGGGACTACTCCGACGATCCGCACCGAACCGTCGACGATCGTCCGTATGGCGGAGGAGCGGGAATGCTCCTGCGCGTCGATCCGTTCGTGCGTGGAGTCGAGACCCTGCGCGCCCAAGGCGCGGTGGGACCGGCGGTCCTTGTATCGGCGCAGGGAAGGCTCTTTCGCCAGGAGGACGCCGTTCGCTGGGCTTCGGCCGGCGGGCTCATCCTCCTCTGTGGCCGCTACGAGGGGGTCGACGAGCGGATCCTTCGCTTCGTCGACGACGAGATCTCGATCGGCGACTACGTGATCGCCGGAGGGGAGTCCGCGGCCGCCGTCCTGATCGAGGCCACGGCGCGCATGACGCCGGGCGTCGTCGGCAAGTACGAATCGGTGGCCACCGACTCGTTCTACGACGAAGCGCGCCTCGGCGCGCCACAGTACACCCGCCCCCCCGAGTTCCGAGGGTATGCGGTCCCGGACGTCCTCCTGTCCGGAGACCACGCGAAGATTGACGAATACCGGCGGCGGGAGGCGTGGAGGAAGACGGCGAAGAACCGCCCCGAGCTCCTGGGCCTATACCCGAAGCGTGAGGACGAGAACGATGGCTAACCTGTACGTCGGGCTCTTGCACTACCCGATGCGAAACCGCGAGGGCGACATCGTCGCGACGTCGGTGACGTCGCTCGACATCCACGACATCGCCCGCTCCGCCCGCACGTACGGCGTGGCGCGGTACTTCGTCATCACGCCCGTCCCGACGCAGCAGGCGATCGCCGAGCGGGTCCACAGCTTCTGGACGGACGCCGAACGGATCGACGACAAGAGCCGTCGCGGCGAGGCGATCGAGTACGTCGTCGTCGCCTCCGACCTCGACGAGACGCTCGAGTTCATTGAGAAGGCAGAGGGCCGCGCTCCGTTCGTCGTCGCGACGTCGGCCCGGCCGTCGCCGAAGAACCGCATCGGCTTTGACGAACTGCGCTTGCGATTGAGAACCGACGCCCAACCGGTGTATATTCTGTTCGGCACGGGGTGGGGGATGGCGGATGAGTTGATCGATGCGTGCGATGCCATCCTTCCCTCGATCATGCCGGACGCTGATTTCAATCATCTGTCCGTCCGCGCCGCGGTGGCGATCGTGCTCGATCGCGTCGCGGGGGACGGTGTCCCCCCAGATGGGGGGTGTCCCCTAGTCGGGGAATGAGGAGACTCAAGGAGAACGCGATGGACGACATCCTGCGAGCCGTAGAGCAAGGACACCTGAAGGAGCGGGACGCCTTCCGCCCAGGGGATATCATCCGGGTCCACGAGCGGATCTCGGAAGGGGCGAAGGAGCGAGTCCAGGTCTTCGAGGGCCTCGTGCTCAAGCGCAGCGGCGGCGGCACGAAGGAAATGATCACGGTGCGGAAGATTTCGTCCGGGATCGGCGTCGAGAAGACGTACCCGCTTCACTCCCCGAAGATCGAGAAGATCGAACTCGTGAAGGAGCGCGGCGCCCGCCAAAGCCGCCCCTACTACCTGCGCGACCTGCGAAAGATCCGCTAGGCCCGGCAAAGACCGGCCGCCGATGCTCCGCGCCGCGCGCCCGTCGATCGAAGACCGCTGTCGAGAACTCTTGGCGTTCGACCGCGCCCTCGCGGCGCCCTCGCCCCCACTCCCTTTGGACTGCTTCGCGTCGCCGCGTCTCGTCGGGTTCGACGAGGCCGGACGCGGCGCGTGGGCCGGCCCCGTCGCCGTCGGTTGCGTCCACCTCCCCGTCTCGCTCTCGGACGACGACCTCGTCTCGCTCCTCGCCGGCGTCGACGACTCGAAGCGCCTCTCGCCGGCGACCCGCGAGCGCCTGTTCGCTCGGATCGCCGAGTGCGCGCGATTTGCCGTCGGCTTCGCCTCCGCGGCCGAGATCGACCGCGTCGGCATCGTGGCAGCGTGCCGGCTCGCCGCCGCGCGAGCCTACCGGCGACTTGCGATCGACGCCGACCTCGTCCTCTTGGACCGAGGCCTCTCCCTGGAAGCTCCCGGAGCGCCGCGCGCCGCGGAGTTCACGCACGGAGACGCGCGCTCGCTCCACATCGCCGCCGCGTCGATCGTTGCCAAGGTCTCGCGCGACGCCCGGATGGTCCGCCTCGATCGGACGTGGCCCGACTACGGTCTCGCCCGGCACAAAGGGTATGGCACGAAGGCCCATCGGGACGCGCTTCTCGCTCGGGGAATCTCTCCCCTTCACCGCCGAACCTACCTTCACGGGCTCCGCGAAGCGGATCTCTAGTTCTGTTGACACTTTCCGCGACGGGCACTATACTGCTTGCCAATCGCGTAGCAGGAGGGGGTTCCAAGTGAAGCGAACGACGCTTATTCTCCTTGGGAGTGCATTCCTAGCCATGTTGTTCGGCGCGTGCGCCCTCGGACAGACGGGGAACGGCCACGCGGAGCCGGTCAACACGGGTGGACTCTTCACGGACGTACCGAAGGACCACTGGGCCTACGCCGACCTCGAGTACCTTGCCCAGCGGGGAATCATCACCGGACTTCCCGGCGGCAAGTTCAACGGCGACCAGCCGATGGACCGCTATACCGTCGCCGTCTACATCGCCCGGGCGATGAAGTACATGCAGAACAACCCGGAGCAGGTCACGCCGGAGGACCTGGCCGCGTTGAAGGACTTGATCTTCCAGATCTCCGATGACGTCGCCGCGCTGGAGGCGAAAGTCCAGGGAGGAACCTCGACGGCTCCGTCGAACCTCGAGGCTCGCATGCAGAAGGCCGAGCAGGACATCGCGCAGCTCAAGGCGCAGATCCAACCTGCGGCGGGGGGAACGACGACCAGCATTGCGGCGCTCGAGAAGCGGGTTCAGGCGAACTTCATCCTCTCGCTGACCGCTCTTCTCGTGGCGATCATCGCTGTGGCGCTGGCCACGATCGGTTTGTAGGAGGTCGAGCTCGCGCCCTGGGTTCGGGATCGCCGCCGCCGAAGAGCTTGCGTTGCGGTGCCGAAGAGGAGTGAAACAGCACGTCTCGCCGCGGTGGACTTCCACCGCGGCGACCCCTTTGGAAGCGTCTTCACATCAAGCTTTGGTGCCAGCGGCCGCGGGCGACCGCTCCAGGTCGTCGTTGGCCGTCATCGACCCCAAAGGACGTGGCGAAAAGGCCCCCAGGCTCGGCGTAATGGGCATCACTTGACACGGGTGGCGGGCCTGGCCTATGATGCTTTCAACATCTAGTGGAGAGGCGAAACCAGACCAGCGAGGAGGTGGTCGTCAGCCTTCAGTGAGTTCCCTAGAGAATCACGCTTCTTGTCACAAGCATCGCTTCGCGAAAGTTGCGTAAGGTTGCGTAAGGAGGTTAGTCAGCAATGAAGAAGGCTCTCGTACTTAGCCTGTTCGTCATGCTCGGAGTGGGTGTTGCTTGCTCCGCGCAGCTCCAGGGCACCTGGGACACGTGGTTGAAGCTCGACCTCACCCCGTTCCAGCTCAACAGCTTCTACTCGTTCCTTGACATCCAGTACCTCGTCGGTGGCTGGACGCTCGAGGCGGCCACCATCATCGATGCGGCTGGACTCGACAACATCTGGTTCGAGGCGTACGGCTCGCTCGGCGCCTTCAGCGCGTGGTCGTTGGTGTACTTCAACCCGAACCCGACGACGCCTGCGTTCGTCGGATTTGAGAATGGCGCTGAAGTCTCCATCGCCGGCGTCGACATCTACGCGTTGTTCGGCATCCTGCCGGTCGGCGCGGGCTGGGGCAGCGGGTTTGCTCTCGGTGGAATCGGCACGGCCGGCGACATCCGGATCGGCGCTGAAATCACCTGGAACCTGAACCCGAACCTCTGGTTCATCTTCCTGTACGGCCTGAATGGCGGCGTCACCGACTGGACCTACACCGGCTGCGCCAGCGACATTTGGTACCCGTACTGGTACATCGGCGCGCTCGGAGCGGTTCAGAGCGGCTGCGACGTCGTTTTCAGCTACATCACCGCCATCGCGGAGTTCCCGATTTGCTGCGCTGACGTGTACGTGATGGCCGAGTTCTCCTGCACCGGGTTCGACTTCCTGTCGTTCCTGGCGAAGAACATCGACATCGGTCTTGATTGGCTGAAGATCTACGAGCTCGGTATCACCTACGATATCGACTCGAAGGACATCGGCTTCGCGTTCCAGATCGTGACCGGCGACGTTCTCTGCTTCAAGCCGTACTTCACGATCATCACCGGCAGCGACGGCTACTGGACGCTTGACGGCATTCAGCTGACCGCGTTGACGTTGACCTGCACGGTCGGCGGCTGCGAGTTCTACTGGGGTCACATCTTCGATCACTGGATGATGCGCTACTCCGGCTGGATGTGGCCTACCAACCCGTCGCTCGGCGGACCGTACGTCGATGACTACTACTTCGGCGCTCTCGGTGTCGGCCTTGTCCGCTCGCCGATGGCCTGCGTGTGGAGCGTCTACGATTCGGTTGGCGCGGTCACCTACTATCCGAACGAGGTGTTCGGCATTCAGTGCGACGAGGATAGCTGCTGCGGCGGGCTCTTCAGCTTCGGCGTCAGCAACTTCTTCCGCGTTCCGGCTGCTAACGAGGTGCTCCCGGCGAACCTGACCGGCATCTTCGGCTGGATGGGCACCTACGTTGAGCTGACCATCGGCGTCGGCTCGAACGTGAGCCTCGTCGGTGGCATGAACGTCACGAACCTCAATGGTGTTGAGTTCATCACCATGGGCGTTCAGGTTGCCTGGTAGTAGAACGAGCTAGAGAAGCAAGGCTAGCAACTCATGCGGCCTCGGCGAAGATAGCCGAGGCTGCTCTTTTTGTTTGAATCAGAGCGGGCCGCTGGCGGCTCTTGTGTCAGGATCGAGCCGCTAGGGGGCTGTCTTCTTCTGAGAGCCGAAGCGGTAGGCCGCTGGCGGCTCTTATGTCAGGATCGAGCCGCTAGGGGGCTCCGTTTCTGAAAACCGAACCGCTGGTCGGTTCCTGAGTGAAGACCGAACCGCTGGTCGGTTCCGTTGTTGGAGGCGAAGCGGTAGGCCGCTGGCGGTTCTTGAGTGAAGACCGAACCGCTGGCGCTTCTCGAGTAAGAAGCGAAGCGCTGGTTGCTTCCCTTGTCAGGAGCGAAGCGGAGCGCTCTTCTTGTCACGCCAAGACCGTCCAGCCCGGTCGAAGCGAGTTGGCGCGTTGGGAGATTGGAGGGGCGGCTACGTGGGACGGTCGGCATCGACTTCGGCGTCGAGCGAGCCGAACGGCCTGGAGTAGATCAAGCTGGGCGTTCAGGCTGGCTGGTAGCGTGAGACGCTCGAGTCCCGGGGGAGGCCACGCAACCTCGGCGAGGCGGGGGCCTCTTCTGTTCTTGGCTCAGGAAGCGGGCGCCTTGCTTGTCAGAACCGAAGCGGTAGCCGCCCTCATTCTTGGCTCAGGAGACGGCCGCCTCGCTTGTCAGAACCGAGGCGGAAGCCGCTCCCTTTCCTAGAGCCAGAGCTGGTTCCTCTCCGCAGGCTGCTCGGCGAAGTGCAAGACCTTCAGCCGGCCGCTACCCGCCGCAGCCGCAGTCGGGTTTCGGCGCCTCGGAGGCCGGGGGCGCCTCGCTTCCGACCGCGAGAACCCACGTCGTCGTCCCGCTTCTTCCGCCGTTGTCGATCACGGTCAGGGTCAACGCGTAGTTGCCGGCCGCGGCAAACGTGTGAACGGCATTCGCGTCGCGGAACGTGGCCGTCGTCCCGTCGCCGAAATCCCATCGGTAGACGACGATGACTCCGTCCGAGTCGGAGGAGCCGAGGGCAAGCAGCTGCATCATCTGGTTGGGGTTCGGCCGCGTGGCTGGAGGCCGAATCTTCGCGGTCGGCGGGGCATTCGGCGGAACGGGGACAACGCCTGCGTAGGTCACGTAGCCGGGCGCAAAGGCGTTGCCGCTCATCGGAATGCGACCCAGGACCGTCTGCGGCAGTCCCGCACCGGGCGACGGCTCGACGGGGATCCACGCCACCGTCCCGGGAAGCGCAATCCCGACCAGGACCCATGCGCGTCCGTTGGAGCTGTCCGCCCGAACGACCGCCACGGAGTACCCCCGTTCACTGAGGGCGCCGGCCGTGTAGATCGAGAACTCCCGCGCTCCCCATCCTCCGGAACCGAGAATCTGCATGGAACCCCAATCCGGCTCCCCAAGGATCGCCTCGAGGGCCAAGAGCCCCCTCGAGAGGGCCGCTCGAGCCTCGGGGGTGAACGACGCGTCATCCGGCTGTCGCACCTGCGGCGCCGCCTGCGCCGCTCCGCCGAGCGAAACGGCGAAGAGCACCGCCACGCCGATGACGAGCACCGCTCCAAGCTGAGGCCGCCGCACCCGGCAACCGCCGCTTGCGGACCTCGAATCCCTTCCCACGGTCTCCCTCCTTCTTCGCGAAGCCCGAAACACCTCAGGCCCGCCGCTCGGAACAAGCTCGGCACCAATCAGTAGCTACACCCGCAGTCGATAGACGCCGTAATCTCCACCGTCGCCGCCGCCGTTGCTCCTCGTTGGTCCACGACGGTCAGCACAACGACGTACGTCCCGCTCGGCGCGAAACGGTGGTTGACGTACTTTGACCCAACGGTCGTCGGCGGCTCTCCGTCACCGAAGTCCCAGACGTAGAGGAGGATCGACCCGTCAGGGTCGTACGATCCGTTTGCCGTCAGCATCGTGTACTCGGTCGTCGAAACCGACGTCTTCTTCGTCGCAATCTCGGCGACCGGCGCGCGGTTCGCGGGGGCTTCGACGAGGTCGGTGAACCCGACGTACGCCGACTCGAACCAAACGACACCATCTGCTCCCGTGTCCTCGGGCAATCGACCCAGGACGGTCTGCTTCGCTCCCATCTCCGGCGATGCTTCCACGGGAACCCACGCAACGCGCTCGCCGAGGGAGATACCGACGAGGACCCACGTGTGAACTCCATCCGCCCAGCCCGCCGCGCTGACGAGCCGGGCCTCGTACCCGTCTCCGCCGAGGATCCCGGCCGTGTAGGCGGCGAACTCGACGCTCGCCCACTTTCCCCATCCGCCAAGACCGAACGTCTTCTGTGATGCGAAGGTCGACGTAGAAAGCGTGACGCGGAGGACGTCGAGCGCGCCGCCAAGTAGTGCCACCTCATCCGCGGTGTAGGCGCTCGCGTTTGGCTGAAGCACCTGCGGAACGTCCGCCGCGCAGCCGACACCCGCGGCGAGTCCTACGAAGAACGTAGCGATACAGACAGACGCACAGGCACGAGTTCGACGGAGGTTCATGCCGCTATTGTATCGTCCACCCCCTCGCCGACAAGGCCCCTCCCGACGCTCGATCCTCCGACTCTGTATGTCTTCCTCGTCTTCGGTCCCGGCCCGAGCGCGTCCTCTCCTTTGCTCCTGTATTTCAGGACAAGATAGGCTAAGATCATGATCGATGGCGCATCAAGCATCTTCGCCGAGGTCCCACCGAATCGCTCTCTTCCTACTTCTTCTCTGCGCGGTGGGGCGGCTCCCGGAAACCGCCCACGGTGAGACCAAGTTCGAGGCCAACGTCGAGTGGGAGACGAACGCCGTCGTCCGTTCCTCCGCCCCCGGGGTCGGGGGAACGCTCGAGTGGACCTGCCCCGTCGGGGAGTCCGGGACGGTGGTTGTGACGGCAGAGTGGGCGGACGCGGCCGACGTCGTGACGCTCCCTTCGGAGGCGGAACTCTCCGAGCGGGTCGAGTCGCTCGCCGTCCCCGAGGAGAGCCGTGCGCGGCTGCTCGCCGCGTGGGCGATCGTCGTGACAGCCCTTGGTGCAATCCGCAGTCTCCCCGTGCCCGCCGCCGTTCGGACCGTCGAGACGTGTCTTGAAGCGCTCGAGGCGTCCCTCGACGCGTTCCTCGCGGACGTCGAGTCGACGGGAGTCGCTCACGCCGACGCGACGCCCCTTCTCGCCCGCGCGAGCGAACTCGAGCGCCACGCAGATCGACTCGAGTCGATCGCGAGCCGCATCCGTCTCTACGCCAAGGGAGCGTCCGCAACGGCGCTCGCAGCAGACCTCGAGAACGCGGCCCAGGCGCTCGCCGACGCAGATCGAGACGGCTACCTCGGCCGCTTGCAGCGCCTCGCCAACGGAGCGGAGGCCGCCCGAGGCGCCGAACTGCGCCGCGACGCGGCGGACTCCATCCGTGCAGCGTGCGACACACTCATTCGCCGCCTTGTCGTTCGCACCTCCGAGTGCTCGCTCGACGCCGCGTGGTCCGCCGAAATCCTGGGACTCGATCTGGATGCGGGGTTCGCGGCCGCGCGAACGGCGGCCGAGGCGCCGAGCGGAGGAACGCAATCCCTGTCGGCGGCGGGGACCGCCACCTACGAGGCCGGTGATACGGAGATCGCTCTCTCCTTCGATGCGGAGGCCGTCCAGGTCGACGACCGCCTGCGGGAGGACGTGGCCAGGGTGACGTCCAAAGTCGAGGCGTCGGCCGCATGGCGGCTCGGGGAGGTGGATCTCGAAGCGCGCATCGCCGCCGAACGGGAACGCCGTCCTCTCCAAATCGATGCGGACATGGAAGAAGCCGGCATCCCGAGCGCACAGAGTGTCGTTGACGCGCTGGTACAGGAAGTCACCGCCGAAGCCCTCGCGAGCGCGACAAGCCGCCTCCTGCTGGCCGATCTCGCTGCCGCCAAGGCCGCACTGGAAGAGGCTCGCGGAAGGGACGCGGCGGACGCAATTGACGACTTCGTCAATCACGTCGAGTCCGAGCGGTGGAAGGGAAACGTCTCGGCCGCGACGGCCGCGCGGTGGGCGGACCAGGCGGCGGAGATCCAGCCCCGGCGCAGCGTGCAGAAGCTCGAGATCCCCGTCGGCATCGAGATTCCGGTCCGCGACGGTTCGGTCGATGTCGAACTCGGGTGGTCGAAGACCACCTACCCCGCGAACGCCGCGCTGTCCACGGGGAAGTCGACGTCCGCGGCGACGTGGTCGACGGAGCGGAACGGATGGTCGATCGACGCGAGCGCCGAACGAACACGAACGCAGTACCCCACGGCACCGACGAAGGACACCTCAGCGTCCGAGTTCGCTCTCGAGCTGGAGAGGCCGCTCGCCGCGGGAGACCTCACGCTCGAAGCCAAGATCGCGCACCGGATCCGGCCCGCCGCACCGGAGAACGACCGCGACGACGTCGCCGTCTCAGGTTCGTGGTCCGGAACCTGGAGCGCACTCTCCTGGACGCTCGAAGCGAGCGAGAAGGCGAGGCGGTACCCGAACGACCCCTCCCGCCTCGGGACGAGGACGCGAGCGAGCGCACTCGACGTCACGTTTCCCCTCGCCGGAGGAACGCTCGGTGTCGCATGGGAGACCGCGAACGCTCGAACCTCGGACGGCAATCCGGATCAGGACACCGCCGCGCTCTCGGTCGCATGGGAATACGAGACAGACGACGTCGAGGTCTCTCTCTCGACGGACTGGGAAGAGCGGACGGACTGGAGTTCGCCTGCCCAGGATCGACAAGGCCTGACGATCGCCGCGCAGCTGACCATCCCGTTCTAGACCTCATGCTCGCGCCTACAGCCGATCACCGAAGAGGTCGCTGGCTTTGACCGTTCGGCACATGGTTGCCCAGGCAAGGACCTCCTCGTACACTCCCGCGCTGGAGGTATGGAATGGCGTACAGAAGCTCGCTCGTGGCCGTCGCCCTGGTCGCGACGCTTGTCGGGATCGCGGAGGCTCGAGAGATTCGTCTGCCGGACGAGGCTCCCGTCCAGGGGAACGTGCTCGTCGCTGAGGCGTTCACGCGAACGACGGAAGACGGGGTCGTGCCGATCGAGTACCCCGCCTGGCCCGGCAGCAAGGGCATGAAGCCGTCGACGTGGTTCTCCGTCCGCATTGAAGCCCACCCGGGCGACGTCCTCATCCTCGCCCCAGGAGAGTACGACGCGGAGATTTGGATCTTCACCCCCGGCGTCACGGTGTGCACCGACCCTGCCGCGTCCGAGCTCGCCGTCATTCGCGGCACGATCGAGGTCGACGCCGACGGAGTCCTCCTGGAACACTTATCGGTCACGGCCTCCAAAGACCCGACCACGAGCGGACACGGCATCGAGGTGAACCGCGTGTACGTCCGGTCGATCACGATCCGCGACTTGTCGTCGTCCGACAACCCATGGACCGGCATCCACATCATCGGGACGGAGGGCGCGATCGAGGAGCTGCGCGTCGAACGGTGTGCCCTTCGCAACAACGGCATGGACGGGATGGACTCGATTTCGGTGCGCCACCTCGTTGTGATCGGCTGCACGATCACCGGAAACGGGTGGAACCTCTCCACGGGGGTCGGCATCCGCGTCGGCCGCTTCGTCGAGAACCTCGAGCTTGTCGATAACGTCGTCACCGACAACCGGTATGCGGATGTCTATCGACCGACGGAGTAGAACCAAGTTCGCGGTGCGCGAACGGACGTAGCGTCGCACCTTGGTGCGACGTTCGTGGATGCGTCGTCGGAGGCAAGCTCCGACGCTACACCATCATAGGCCGCCGACGCCACGCGGGGAACGGAGCGCACGGGGCGGAGTGCGCTGTATGCGGCTGGGGCGACCTGGTTCGTTGAGTTCGTGGGGTTCAGACAGCGTCCGCGGTCCATGGTCCGGGGTCCGAAGTCCGAGAGAAGCCGGTTCGTGGGGTTCGTTGAGTTCATTGAGTTCGTGGGGTTCTGAACGGCGTCCATGGCCCGAGGTCGGCGGTCTGAGAAGAGCCGGTTCCTTGAGTCATGAACGGCGCACGCGATCACGGCTGCGGCTTGGGCAGGCCTTTCGCGCGGAGGACAGCGTCGCGGAGGGTTCGAATGCGTTCGTCAAGCGAGGTTTGGAAGAGCTCTCCTCCGTCGCTGGCGGCCGGAGCGGGAACCCCAAGCCGCTGGACGAGTTGAAGGGCGTTCACCACGCTCTGGCCGAGGTGGCAATTGTTCGAGAACGCGAAGCAGACGTCGGCCCCCGCCGCCATCCGCTCGATTCGCGTCGCCCACCCTTCGAGCTCGCCCTCGCCGTAGAGGTAGTCGTAGCGATCGCTTGGCGTCGGGTGCTCCCACCACGCGGCACGGTTCCGCCCGTGTAAGCGGACGTAGGCAACGGGGCTCGTGACGACCTCGCTCGGCGTCGGGAGTCCCGGGAGCTCCGGAAGGTCGACGTTCACGAATCCGACGCCGATTCGGCGCAGGTGGTCCCACGTCTCCTCCCTCGCCCACGACTCGTGCCGGAACTCGGCGCACAGCGGAACGTCGCGGGGAAACGTTTCTGCAAGCCTCTCGAGGTGGACACGCGCCTCGTTCGTGGGCCGGAACGACGACGGGAACTGAGCGAGCAGTCCTCCGAGACGTCCTGCCTCGCGGAGCGGTCGGATCGACTCGAGGAACGGGTCTCGCGCCGCGTCGAAGCCTTCTCGCTCGTGGGTCATCTCCCGCGGCAGCTTCACGACGAATGTGAACCCCGCCGGAGCTCGCTCGACCAACCGCTCGAAGGTGGCGGGCGACGGGATGCGGTAGTACGTGGAGTTGATCTCGACCGCGTCGAACCACCGGACGTATCGTTCGAAGTACTCGCTGCGGCGGGTTCCAGGTGGGTACGCCGTTCCCACCCAGTCGGGGAAGCTGAATCCGGACGTCCCCACGCGAATCGTGCCGGCCATGCGTTCATCCTAACCCGTGGGCGGCGTTCGAGCCCACACGGGTCGCCCCAGGGAAGCCGCGCTGGGTCCGCTACAATGGACGCGTGAAGAGGAGCGAAGCTGGACGAGAGCGGTGCGAGCTCGTGATTCGCGGCGCGCGGGTCCTTACCCCCTACGGTCTCCTGGCGACCTCGATCGGCATCGCCGGCAAGCACATCGCGGCGCTGGGCCGCAACCTGGTCGGAGACGAGACGATCGACGCGCAAGGCCTGTGGGTCCTCGCGGGAGCCGTCGACGGACACACCCACATGGAGGCCCCGGCGTTCGGGATCCAGTCGCGAGACACGTTTGAGTCGGGAACGCAGGCGGCGGCCGCAGGTGGCGTCACGACGATCGTCGACTTCACCGTCGCCTCCGGGGGCACGCTCGGCCGCGACATCGAGTCCCGGATTGCCGCGGCCCGCCGAGCCGCTGTCGACGTCGCCCTCCACGCCGAGGTCGTCGGCTGGCGTCCCGACCGCGCCGACGAGGTCGCGAACGCCGTCCGCCTCGGAGTCCGCAGCTTCAAGTTCTACACTGTCTACGCCGAGCGGTCCGACCCGGAAGAGCTCAAGGACGCGTTCCGGGCGATCGCCGCCGTCGACGGAGTCGCCATGGTTCATGCCGAAGACGCCGAGATCGTGCAAACGGCGTCGGATGGCCTCTCCCGCGAGGAGCGACGGAGCGCCAACGCGCTTCCGAGGAGCCGTCCCGCGGTCGCCGAGTCGACGGCCATCTCTCTCGTTGCCGCCCTTGCCGAATGGGCCGGCGTCCGCCTTCACATCGCCCACGTGAGCAGCGAAGACGGGTGCGAAGCGGTGAGGCGGGCCAAGACACGCGGTGTGCGGATCACCGCGGAGACCTGTCCTCAGTACCTCGTTCTCGACGAAGGCGTCTACAAGCGCGCCGACGGGCGCGCGTGGAGCGTCATCCCACCGCTGCGAACCCCTACAGACCGAGAGGCGCTCTGGTTCGCCCTTCGCGACGGCACGATCGACGCGGTCGCCACCGACCACTGCCCGTTCGTCCGTGCCGACAAAGAGGTCGGTGACAACGTCCTCGAGATTCCGTGTGGACTGCCGGGGGTCGAGACGCTTCTCCCGATCCTCTACTCCGAAGGCCGAACGCGAGGCTTCGAGCCGGAGCGGCTCGCCGGCCTCTCAGCCGAGGCTCCGGCTCGGATCTTCGGGCTGTCTCCGCGCAAGGGACGGATTGCCGTGGGAACCGATGCGGACTTGGTTCTCTACGACCCGGAACGCGCGTGGACCATCTCCGCAGCGGGGCTCCATAGGGCCAGTGACGTCTCCCCCTACGAAGGGCTCGCCGTTCGCGGCGCCATCGTCAGCACCCTCGTCCGCGGACGGAGCGTCTGGGCGGACGGGGAGTTCGTCGGTGTCCCCGGGTGGGGGCAGTTCGTTCCGGCCATCTAGGACGTTCCGAGAAAGAGCGACCGCAGAGATCGCTGAGTACGCAGAGGGGGAAGCACCGACGTGCTGCCCGCAAGAGGACGCGGGGCGGGCACGGCCGGTCCCGGAACGTATGGCGCTCTTCGCGCCGCGGCTCGCTCTGCGCGGCTCTGCGTCCTCTGCGATGGGATCAGCCTCTGCTCCGCGGTGAACCGACCGGCCTCGAGGGCACCGCGGCCAAGAGCCGATCGACCTCGCTCCGCCGCGGCAGGGACGGCTGCGCCCCGTGTTTCGTCGTGGCAAGCGCTCCGGCGGCGTTCGCGAAGCGAATCGCCTCCAGGATCGACCGCTCGGTGACCGCACACCCGAGGGCGCCGTTGAACGCATCCCCGGCCGCGGTGCTGTCGACGACCTCCACCGCCATCGTGGGAACGTGCGTCGTAGTCTCTCCGATCCAGTACGCGCCCTGGTCGCCCGCCTTGCAGACCACACCGCGCACGCCAAGCGAGAGGAGCCGCCGCGCCGCCGGCTCGAGGCCGTCGATCCCCGTCAGGATCGAAAGCTCCGTCCGGTTCGGGGTGAGGATGTCGATCCGGTCGAGAGGAAGCCCCGACAGGCTCTGCGCGGGAGCGGGATCCAGGATCACGATCGGCCTCTCCTTCGGAAGCCGCTCGAGGACAAAGGCGATCGTCGCGAGCGGAATCTCGAACTGAAGCAGGAGGACGTCGGCTACCGCGATCCGATCGAAGATGCGCGCGGCGTACGCGGCGTCGACGGCTCCGTTCGCGCCGGGAACGCAGGCGATCGCGTTCTCGCCGGTTCGCTCGACCCAGATCGACGCCGTGCCGGTCGGGAACTCCTCCACGCGCGCCACGGCGGACACATCGACTCCGTCGGCTCGCAGGCCTTGGATGAGCCGGTCGCCGAACGGGTCTCGGCCGACCTTCCCGAAGAAGGCCACCGCCGACCCGAGCCGCGCGGCGGCGATCGCCTGGTTCGCCCCTTTGCCTCCCGGGTAGTAGCGGAGGCTCTCCCCGGCGACCGTTTCCCCCGGGCGCGGAATCCGCGCCACCTCCGTGACGAGATCCATGTTGGCGCTTCCGAGAACGGCAATCACGCTCGTTCCACTCCCTTCGCCCGACGTGCCTTCGCTGTGCCGGAGCGCGTCGCCCCGGCTGCGGCGAGATGCCTTCCCCACCCCACCGTCCACTCCGCGAGGCGAGCGAACCCGATCTCCTCGAACCCGTCGACGTACGTGCGCAGCCCGCTCCCGATCGGCGCGCTCCACCGCTCGGGGATTCCCTCGGTTCCCACCAGGCAACCGATCAGGGCCCCCACCTGCCCGGTCGAGCAGTCCGCATCGTAGCCACAACGAAGCGTCGTCAGGATCGAGCGCTCGAAGTCGCCCTCGCCGAGCACGAGCCCCGTGACGACGCACGCGATGTTCGGCAGCGTGTGGATCCAGTGGTGCCGGTTGATCGACGGGGCGAGCGCGTCCATCACACGGGCGACGTCGCCGTAGCGACGGCACGCGTCGATCGCCTCTTCCACCGTCGCTGCGAAGCTTCCACCGGCCGGAACGAACCGCAACGCGTCCCGCAGGAGAGACTCCACCTTCGGCTTGTCGAACGCAAGCGACATCAGGGCCGCCGCGTAGACCGCGCCGTCCATCCCTTCGCGATAGTGAGAGATGCCCGCGTCGCGAAACGCCAGTTCCCCCGCTCGCTCGGGATCGCTCGGCGCGAGGAGTCCGTGGATCTCGGTCCGCATCTGGCCGCCAACCCACGCCCCACACGGATTCCGCTCCCAGCGGCTCTCCGGAGGAAGCACGCCGGCCTTCACGTTCTCGAGGGCCACCCACTCGGCAGTAAATGCAAATGGGAGGTGCGCGACCCACTCGAGGGCGAGGTCGGTGCTTGTGAAGTCGGGCCCGTGCTCGTCCAGGGTATGCAGGACGAGGATCGGATAGGCGGTATCGTCGTTCTCGACCTTCGGGGCGACAAGATAGCTCCGAATCAGCCCGTGCTCGGCCGCGATCCGCTCGCGCGACCAGCCTTCGACCGGGTCACCGAGCGCGGTCCCGATGCACTTCCCGATCCACGCCGCGCGCACGCGGTCCTCGTAGTCTGAGGTCCGGGTTCGGTCGGCAGGCGGCGTAGCCGCCCGGCGGTCCCGCAGCGCGCCGCGAGTGCGGGACCGGTACTCGTCCCACGTTTCGGGCTCCCCCGCGCGAATCCCCACGAGCCCTCGCCCCATCACCGCGTTCACGCGGGCAACGACTTGGGCGAGCGATCCCCAAGCCCCGGCGGCGAACGCGACTTCGGCCTCCTCGAGGAGCGGGAGCGCGTCGCCCATATCGCACCCTAGGTTTGCCAAGGCGGCGACGGCGGCGAGGGTCGGGTAGACCGTGACACCCGACGCCGTCTCTGTGCTCCACAAGGCCGCGATCTCGCTCCGTCGCTTCTCGTCCATCCTCGCCTCCCGCAGGCGCTGGAGCGCCCCTAGAGCGCCGACGCCACCCACTCGACGACGTCCTCGACCTCGATCGGCGACTTGGCGCGGCGCTTCGCGTCGAGGAGCGCAATCTGGCAGGCGGGGCATGCGGACACGACGAGGTCAGCGCCCGTGGCGGTCGCCTCCGCCCAGCGCGCCTGCTCGTTTTCCACCGACATCGGCTCGAAGCCGAGCCGGACGAAAGCCCCGCTGCCACAGCAGAACGAGGCCTCGCGCGCCCGCCGCAGCTCCACTCGCTTTGCGCCAGGGACGGCGTCGATCGCCTGCCGAGGCGCGTCGTACACACCGAGGCCGCGCCCGAGGGTGCACGGGTCGTGGTAGGCGACGATCCGCGACTGCTTCCTCAACCGCAGCGCGCCCGCACCCATCCGCTCGGCGAGAAACTCCGTCACGTGAAGCGTCCGGAAGCGCAGGGGGCGCCCGAGAAGGCGTGGGTAGTCCTCGCGGAACGTCTTCAAGCACCCGGGACACGGGAAGACGACGGTCTCCGCGCCGCTTGCCTCGACGGCGGCGACGAGCGACTCCGCCGCCGCGCGTGCCTCCTCGACCCGACCCGCGCTCGTCTGCGGGTGGCCGCAACAGATCTCGTCTCGCAGCAGGCTGAAGTCGGCGCCCGCCGCCTCGAGGAGCGCATAGCCGGAGCGCGCGATCCCGCGCCGCACGTACGACGGCGTGCAGCCGACGAAGTAAAGAAGAGGCCCCGTCTTCCCGACCCGCGACGTTCCGGGAACCCAGTCGAGGCGCGACGCCCGCGGCTTTCCGTACGGGTTCCCCTCCGCTTCGACCGCCCGCGCTGCCGCGCCGAGCTCCGACGGAACGAGGTCGCGTTCGGCCAAGTCGCTCTTCATTGCTGCGTACAGGTCGAGGAGCGGGAGGTACTTGAAGCACTGCTCCTCGCAGGCGCCGCACTCCGTGCACGCGTAGATCCGGCGCGCAACGTCGGCGTCGTAGTCGAGGACGCCGTCGACGAGGGCGCGGGCGATCGCGAGCTTCCCGCGCGCGCCGTACGACTCCATCCCGTACGTGACGTACGACGGACAGATCTTCGCCTGGCTTCCCTCGATGTGGTCGAAGCAGAAGCCGCAGCGAAGACAGCTGTAGATCTGGTTCTTGAACTCCTCGACTCTCATCGCGCCCTCTCTTCCTCGATCAAGAGCCCCGGGTTCAGGATCCCGTTCGGATCGAGCATCCGCTTCATCGACTTGAGCAGGTCGCCGGCCGGTCCGAGCTTCGGGATGATGTGGGGCGCGATCCCCGCTCCAAGCCCGCCCGGGCTCATCCGCCCCTCGGTGAACATCCGCTCCGCCATCTCGGCACGCAGCTTGAGGCCGTAGGCCCACGCGTCCTCGCGCCGCTCGTCGTACAGGGTGTCGATCCAGAGGTACGCGCCGTTTCGCGCGAAGTAGGCGTCCACGCCCTTGACGCGGATCCCGTAGGTTTCGAAGTCGGCGTCGCGCTCGGCCTTCATGGTTCGGAAGAGGTCCACGGCCTTCTTCAGGCCGTCGGTCGACACGAACCCGGCAACCTCGGGGCAGAAGAACGGCCGGTCGCTGTAGTACGAACTCGGCCCGGTGTTCCGCAGCCACGAGTACATGTGCTCCTGCCAGTAGTGACGCGTCCCGTCGGCCGGCCGCGGGCGCCCGCGGTGCGACTCGCAAATCGCCTCCGCCTCGCGGACCCGCGCCTCCGCGGCGGACACCCGGTCGCGGACGACGACGTGCAGGAAGGCGTCTCCCTCTTCCCCCGTCGGCTTCGGTCCGCCGAACAACCCAACGACAAACGTCGCCGCCCCTCGAGCCTGAATCCCACCCGCCGCGTCGATCGCGTCGCGGTAGTCGTCGAACGCATAGAACCGGAACGCTTCGACTTCCGGAACCCGGCGAACGCGGTAGACGACGCGGGTGATGATTCCGAGAATCCCGTACGACCCGATGAACAGCCCCGCGAGGTCGGCGGCGTTCGCGTTCCGCTCGATCGGCTCGGACGCGGGGTTCGACCACGATCCGGTGCGGACGACGTC
>JAPLGD010000022.1 GCA_026390345.1 Candidatus Bipolaricaulota bacterium
ACTGGCGAGGCCTCCCTGCGGTCCCGCCGGAGATCGTCCTCCTGCCGTCGTGGTTCCCGATCAGCCTCTATTCGTTCGCTTGTTGGGCGCGGCAGACGATCGCCGCGCTCGCGATCGTCATGGACCGAAAGCCCGTCGTCCAGCTCCCGGCCGAGGCGAGGATCGACGAGCTCTTCGTGAACGGACGCGCGAACGCCGACCTTCGAGTGCCGGCGACGAAGCGAACGCCACGGGCAAGGTTCTTTCTCCTCGCCGACCGCTTCCTGCGCGCGTACGCCAAGCTCCCGTACAAGCCGCTCCGAGAGACGGCGATTCGTAAGGCAAAGCGCTGGATCCTCGAGCGCCAAGAAGCGGACGGCGCCTGGGGCGGCATCCAGCCGTCGTGGGTCTACTCGCTCATCGCGCTCCAGCTCCTCGGCGACCGGCTCGACGAGGACGGTCCGCTCGCCAAAGGCTTCGCCGGGTTCTACGGGCCGCAGGGGTTCGCCATAAGCGGCGCCGCGGGCGCCGCCACCCAACAACCGGGTGGCGCAGCGACCTTTCACCTTCAGTCGTGCCTGTCGCCGGTGTGGGACACCGGCCTCGTCGCCATGGCGCTCGAAGACGCTGGCGTTCCGAGCGACCACCCGGTGCTTGTGCGAGCTGGGAACTGGCTCCTCGACGAGCAGATCACGAGCGGGGGCGACTGGCTCGTCCGCTGCAGCGCGGCGCCGGGCGGATGGGCGTTCGAGTTCGCGAACGACGTCTACCCCGACACCGACGACAGTGCCGTCGTGCTCCTCGCGCTTTCGCCGATCGGCCTCGACCCGGAGCGAAAGCGCGAAGCCCTCGGCCGCGGCACCCGGTGGCTCGTCGGGATGCAGAGCCGGAACGGTGGCTGGGGCGCGTTCGACCGGAACAACAACCAGACGTGGACGCGCGAGATCCAGTTCGCCGACTTCGGCGAGATGATTGACCCGCCCTCCGTCGACGTCACCGGCCACATCGTCGAGTTCCTCGGCCGAATGGGCCGTCGGACGGACGACCGAGTGGTTCGACGCGCGCTCAAGTACTTGCGCCGCGAGCAGGAAGACGACGGCGCGTGGTACGGTCGCTGGGGCGTGAACCTGACCTACGGGACCGGCGCGGTGCTGCCAGGGCTCGCCGCCGTCGGCGAGGACATGAGCGCGCCGTACGTGCGCCGGGCTGTCGATTGGCTCCTCGAGCACCAGAATCCCGACGGCGGCTGGGGAGAGAAGATCGAGGGGTACTACGACCCCGCGTGGAGAGGCCGCGGCCCCTCCACGGCATCGCAGACGGGGTGGGCGCTTTTGGGTCTCCTCGCCGCGGGTGAGGCCGCCAACCCCGCTACGGAGAGGGGAATGCGCTACCTCGTCGAGACGCAGAGCGCGCAGGGCGGCTGGGACGAAGAGGCGTTCACGGGGACCGGGTTCCCGACGGACTTCATGATTCGCTACCACCTGTACCGCGACGTCTTCCCGCTCATGGCCCTCGGGCGCTTTCGTCAGATGCGGAAGCGCCTAGCAGCGGGCGTGGAGGCCGCGGCGGATGTCGAGCGACGGGCGGCGCAGAGCCGTCCGCCCGTCGCCAAGGACGGCGCGCGATGACGATCGCCAAAGCCAAGGTGCTCGGGTTCTGCGGCGGCGTGCGCCGGGCGGTGCAGCGGATCGAGACCGAGCTCGCCGAGCACGGCCCGCTCCACACCCTCGGCGCCATCGTGCACAACGCCCACGTCGTCGACGCGCTGGCCGCCAAAGGCGCGCGGATGGCGAGGAGCCTCGACGAGGTCCCGGAGGGCGGCACGGTAGCCATCACCGCTCACGGCGCCGGGGAAGAGGTGTACGCCGAGATCGAACGCCGCGGCTTGCGGCTCGTCGACACGACCTGCCCGATTGTGCGCCGGGCGCAGCAGGCGGCAGCGAGCCTGGTCGAAGAGGGCTACAGCGTCGTCTTGTACGGCGAGGCCGAGCACCCCGAGGTGCGCGGGATTCTCTCGTGGACGCGCGGGCAAGGGATTGCGACGCAGTCGCCCGACGTCGCGATTCCAATTGGGGAGAAAGGGATCGCCGTGATCTCGCAGACGACGAAGAGCCCGGCGATGTTTGCCGAGTTCGTTCAGGAATTGGTGAAGCGCTACACCGGGCGCGTGCCCGAGATGCGCATCGTCGACACGACGTGCCCGGAGACCGGACGGCGGTACCAGGCGGCCGCGGAGTTGGCGGCGGGCGTGGACGCACTCCTCGTGGTGGGGAGCCGCAGCTCGGCCAACACGAGGAAGCTGGCGGAGACGTGCCGAGCGACGGGCGTCCCGACCCACCACATCGAATCGGCGGGCGAGATCGACGACGAGTGGTTGGCCTCCGGGAAGCGGTTCGGCGTCACGGCGGGAGCGTCGACGCCCGACGACGTCATCGAGGACGTCGTCCGACGCCTGCGCGGCCGCGCCGGGGGGAGTTCGGAGGAAGCGAAGTGAAGAGGGGTGAGGAGATGCGCACGACGATCGAGGACGGCGTGGCGATGAGAATGCACCGCGTCGCGATCCAGCGGATTGCGACGACGGCGCCGGAGTTCATCGACATCACGGACGAGGTCGCCGCGGCGGTGGAGGCGTCGGGAATCCAGGACGGGACGGTGACTGTGTTCTCGCGCCACACGACGGCGGCGATCAAGATCAACGAGAACGAGCCGCTCCTGCTCAGGGACATGGCGCGGTTCCTGGAGACGAGCGCTCCGCGCGAGGCAGAGTACCGCCACAACGATTTCGTGATCCGCACGGCGAACATGACCGACGATGAGTGTCCAAACGGGCACTCGCACTGCCAGCACCTCCTGCTCGGCGCGAGCGAGACGATTCCCGTGATGGGAGGGCGACTCGCCCTCGGGCGCTGGCAGAGCATCTTCCTCGTCGAGCTTGACCGACCGCGCGAGCGCGAAGTCATCATTCAGGTCCAGGGATTTTGACTTCCCGCGCGCAGGACAGGGGACCTGACGCCGCTCGTGCGCTCGCGGATCCGGGGGCGAGAGCGGCGTCGTTCGAGGAGGCGCGGGATCTGTGCCTCGCTCTCACCCGCGCGGAGGGCGAGAACTTCACGGTGGTGTCGTGGCTCGCCCCGAGAGCGATGCGCGAACCTCTCGCCGTCGTCTACGCCTTCTGCCGCACCGTCGACAACCTCGGCGACGAGGACTGGGTCCTCGAAGGCCGCGTCGGGGCAGGCGAAGCGGCT
>JAPLGD010000036.1 GCA_026390345.1 Candidatus Bipolaricaulota bacterium
TCGTGCCCGTCGAGGAGGACTCGGCCCTCGTCGGCGCCCGTGAAGCCGACGATCATGTTGAAGGTGGTGGTCTTTCCGGCACCGTTTGGACCGAGGAGGCCGACGATGCGCCCCGGCTCGATCGACAACGTGAGCCCGTCAACGACGGCTCGCGAGCCGTACCGCTTGACAAGCCCCAAGCCCTCAAGAGCCACGTTCGCCTCCGAGCTTTGACAGATCCGCATCGACCAAGACGTTCCCACGAAGGATCCAGCCGTCCTCGCGCACGTCGGCGGCATCCGCCGACGCCGAGAATCCCTCGCCCTCCGCGGCCACTCCACCGGACAAGGCGATCGAGTCTCCGTCGAGCGTCGCCGTCAGGCGCTCCGCTTCGAGCGTCCCTTCGGCGGACTCGGCGTGCACCGATCCTTCGAGCGTCAGGGCATCTTCGGCGAGCTCCGCGCGCTCGCTCACGACACGGAGCTCGTCCTCGCGATTCAACGTGACGGCGACCCCGGACAGCTTGCCTCGCCTCGTTCGAAGATCGTAGTCGAAGCGGTCCGCTTGAAGCTCGCCGTCCTCGTACGAGAGCTTCGTCTCGCCGGATTCGAGCGTCTCGGCGTCCTCACGCCACGTGACGGCGTCCGTCTCGATCTCGAGGCCGTCGTCGCGCTCGATCCGGACCCCGCCCTCGAGCAGCGCCGTTTGTCCCTCGCGAACCAGGCGGTCGGCGCTCACGCGGATCGGCTCCTTTCCTCGCTGGAAGAGGTCGACCGCCACGTCGACCAGGGTGCCCTCGCGCTCCACAATCTCCCCCCGCGCGGCGCGCATCTCCCAGGTTGGGTCCCCCGCGGCGGAGTATCCCCGCATCACGACGTCGATCGCCTCGGCGGCCGCGCTGGGCGAGAGGATCGAAGGACGCGTGAAGGTGAGGAATAGAGCGACCGCCCCGCTCAGGACGCCCGCAGCGAGGAGGAGGATCTTCGTCGTTCGCGACATGAGCGGATGAACCCCCGAAACAGCGGATGGGGAGCGAGGAACCGCGAGGTGAACTCCGGATGGAACTGCACGCCCACGAACCACGGGTGGCCCGGCAGTTCGATGATCTCCACCAACTCCCCACCGGGTGACGTTCCCGCAATCTGCATTCCCGCCTTCTCGAAACGCTCGCGGTAGTCCGGGTTGAACTCGAACCGATGGCGGTGACGCTCCTCGATCGCCTCTCGACCGTAGCACTCCCGGCTGATCGTCCCCGCGCGAAGCTTCGCCTCGTATGCGCCAAGCCGCATCGTGCCACCCTTCTGCACAACGCGCTTCTGGTCCTCGAGAAGCGCAATCACGGGATCCGGCGTGTCGGGGGAGAACTCCGTGCTGTTGGCTTTCGGCAGGCCGAGCACGTGGCGGGCGAACTCGATCACCGCGCACTCCATGCCGAGGCAGAGGCCGAAGTACGGAACCCCGTGCGTTCGGACGTACTCGACGGCGTCGATCTTCCCCTCGACGCCCCGGTCTCCGAACCCCCCGGGAATCAGAAGCCCGTCGATGTCCTTCAGGTGGGTTTCGGCTCCGTCGCGGGCGATGTGCTCCGACGAGATCCACTCCGTATCGACGGCGATCCCCTCGTGGGCTCCGGCATGCAGGAACGCCTCGCGGATGCTGATGTAGGAGTCCTTCAGCTCGACGTACTTGCCGACGATCCCGATCCGCACGCGGTCCTTCGGCACCTCGATCGCCCGGACCAGGTCTTGCCACCTTTGGAGGTCGGGCTCACGCACCGGGAGATGGAGGCCCGTGGAGATCGCCTTGGTCAGGCCGTTCTCGTGAAGTCGCAGCGGCGCGTAGTAGCTTGACGGCAGGTCAGGATCCTCGATCACGTTGTCGCGGGGGACGTCGCAGAACAGCGCGATCTTCGCCTTGACCGCGTCCGGAACGGGGCATTCCGTGCGCGCCACGATCGCGTTCGGCTGGATTCCGATCCCGCGCAGCTCCTTCACGCTGTGCTGCGTGGGCTTGGTCTTGATCTCGTCCGACGTCGACAGGTGCGGAAGCAGGGTCAGGTGAACGAAGAACGTGTCTTCGCGCGGCAGCTCGTCCTTCATCTGGCGGAGAGCCTCGAGGAACGGGAGGCTCTCGATGTCACCCACCGTCCCGCCGACCTCAATGACGCCGATCTCCGCGTCGTTCTCTTCCAACGCGAGCCGGATCAGGCGCTTGATCTCGTCCGTGATGTGAGGAATGACCTGCACCGTCTTCCCGAGGAACGCGCCGACGCGTTCCTGACGGATGACGTTCCAGTAGACCTGGCCGGTCGTCATGTAGTTGGCGGCTGAGAGTCGCTCGTTCAGGAACCGCTCGTAGCGGCCGACGTCGAGGTCCGTCTCCTTCCCGTCGTGGGTGACGAACACCTCGCCGTGTTCGTACGGGTTCATCGTTCCGGCGTCGACGTTCACGTACGGGTCGATCTTCTGAAGACTGACCCGGTACCCCTGGAGCTTGAAGAGAAGTCCGATGGATGCGGCGACAACGCCCTTCCCGAGCCCGGAAAGGACACCCCCGGTGACGAACACGTACTTGCGCAACGGTCCCCCCCGCACTTCGACGTGGCTGCCACAGCATAAGAGAGGCCCGCGGGGAGCGCAAGGACGCCCGACCGTTGAGGCCCGCGCCTGGCCGTGCTACAATCGCCGTACTCTAGGATTCTTGTACGCACCCGACGAAGGTCGGGAAAGGTTAAGGGATCATGGCGACACTGAAGCTCGTGCTCGAGGTTATCTTCTTCGTGGACTGCTTTGGCCTCATGGGGATCGTCCTCATGCAGATGAGCGAGCACTCGGGACTCGGCGGCGCGTTCGGATCGGGAATGTCGAGCACGGTGTTCGGACGCGACGAGGTCAAGGACCCGAAGCGCACGCTCACGGTCGCCCTGTCCACGGTCTTTCTAGTTCTCGGCGCCCTTATCTCGTTCGCGCCGTGGCCGGTGTAGCGCCCTTCCTTTCGTTTCTCTGTAATTCCTCCGCAACTTGAAGCCAGGGATCCATGCTCCTGCGTTCGTTGGGGACTTGACACGTCACCACCGCAGCGTCGGCTACAATCCTCAGCACCTATGACGCAAGTCCTCTTGGGCACGAAGAACCCCGGGAAGATCGCCGAGGCCCTCGACATTCTCTCCGGCCTTCCGGGCATCCGCTGGCGCACGCACCCCGACTGCCCGTTCGCCGACGTGGAGGAGACCGGCTCGACCTTCCTCGAGAACGCCCTTCTGAAGGCCACCGCCATCGGCCGCGAGACAGGGCTTCCGGTCCTGTCGGAGGACGCCGGGCTGGAGGTTCCCGCCCTCGGCGGAGAGCCCGGCGTGCGCTCGGCCCGATACTCGGGCGAGCCGGTCGACGTCCCGCGAAACAACGCCCTTCTTCTCGAACGGCTTTCGGGAGCCGACGATCGGCAGGCGCGGTTCGTCGCGGTCGCTGCGCTCTGGCTTCCTGACGGACAGGCGTTCGTGTGCTCCGGGGTCCTCCACGGACGGATCGCCGAGTCACCCCGCGGCTGCGGCGGATTCGGCTACGACCCGCTGTTCGTTCCCGCGGGGGCGGCGAAGACCCTGGCCGAGATGACGCTCGCCGAAAAGAACGCGATCAGCCATCGCCGGCGCGCGATCGGCCGTATGCGGGCCATCCTGGCAGACCTTCTCGCGTCGGGAGAGCTATCCGGCGGCTGATTCGAAGGTCTTGACGAACTCCTCCAGCGCCTTCTTCTGACGCGAGGAGAGCTTCGTCGGAACGTCGATCGTAACGTGGGCGACGTGGTCGCCCTTGCCCTCCATGGGATGCAGACTCGGAATCCCCTTGCCTCGCAGGTGGAACTCCGTCCCCGGCTGCGTCCCAGCAGGGATCGTCAGCGTCTCCTTGCCCCAGAGGGTATCGACGCTCACCTTCGCGCCGAGCGCCGCTTGCGGATAGGTCGCCGCGACGCGGGAATGGATGTCGAGCCCGCTCCGCGCGAACTCGGGGTGCGGGATGATCTCAATGACGATGTAGAGGTCGCCACTCGGTCCTCCTGCAACGCCCGCGTTGCCCTGCCCCCGCAGGCGCAGTCGGGACCCGGTGTCGACGCCGGCCGGAACAGTGATGGAAACCTTGCTCTTCTCCTTGAGGCGCCCGTTCCCGTGACAGCGATTGCAGGGCCTCTCGACGATCTCGCCGATGCCTCCGCACTCCGGGCACGTGCTGACGTTGACGAAACTGCCAAGGAAGCTCTGCTGCCGATGTTCGATCTGCCCCCGCCCCTTGCAGGTGGAGCACGAGTGCACCGACGATCCGGGCTCCCGCCCGGTTCCGCTGCAGACGCCGCACGGCACGAGACGCGGCACCGTCAGGGACATCTTCGTCCCGTGTGCGGCGTCCTCGAGGGTGATGCGAAGCCGGTACTCGATCGACTCCCCTTGCATGGCCCGCGTTCGCTGCCCGGGGCCGCGCGGGCTGCCCTGACGGAAGAATAGGTCGAATAGACTGTCGAACCCGCCGAACCCGAACTCCTGGTACGCTTCCCGGGCGCGGCGGAAGTCGGTGTCGCCGAACGTGAAACCCTGGTCGGGGCCGGCGTGGCCGTAGCGGTCGTACTGCGAGCGCTTCTGCGAGTCGGCGAGGACTTCGTACGCCTCCGCGACCCGCTTGAAGTCCTCCTCCGCGCGCTTGCGGTCGTTGGGGTTCCGATCGGGGTGGAGCTCCTTGGCCTTCTGCCGATAGGCCTTCTTGATCTCCGCCTCGGTCGCATCCTTGGCTACCCCAAGAACCTCGTAGTAGTCCTTCTTGGCCACGCCGTTCCTCCCTTGAGGCGGGAGCTTACCCCTTGTCGTACTCCGCGTCGATGTAGTCGCCGTCGTCCTTGTCGGACGACGCGGTCGGTTCGCCGCTCGACGTTCCCGCGCCCGACGGAGTTCCCTGTTGGCCCTCTTGATAGGCCTTCGTAATCACGTCCTGGGCGCTCTTCGACAGCTCGTCCATCGCTCGGCGCACGTCGTCGTGGCTCGCCTCCTGGCTGAGCTTCTGGCGGAGCGTTCGGATCCGTTCCTCGATCTCGGCGCGCTTCGTGCCATCCACCTTCTGCCCGAGGTCGGCGAGCGCTTTCTCGACCGAGTACGTGAGCTGATCCGCCTGGTTGCGGAGGGTCGCCAGGTCGGCCTTCTTTCGGTCCTCCTCAGCGTGCTCCTCAGCCGCTTTCCTCATCCGGTCGATCTCCGTCTGATCGAGGCGCGACGAGTCGGTGATGGCGATCGACGCCGTCTTCTCGGTAGCCTTGTCCTTCGCGGTGACGTGGAGGATCCCGTCGGCGTCGATGTTGAACGTCACGTCGATCTGCGGAATCCCGCGCGGAGCCGGCGGAAGCCCGGTGAGCTGGAACTTGCCGAGCGATTTGTTGTCGGACGCCATCTTCCGCTCGCCCTGGACGACGTGGATCTCGACCGCAGGCTGGTTGTCCTCCGCCGTCGTGAACGTCTTCGTCTTCTCCGTCGGGACCGTCGTGTTCCGCTCGATGAGGGGCGTGGCGACGCTGCCCAGCGTCTCAATGGACAGCGTCAGCGGCGTGACATCGAGGAGGACGATCTCGTCCACTTCGCCGGCCAGGATGCCCCCCTGGATGGCCGCCCCGGCCGCCACGACCTCGTCGGGGTTGATCTCACGGTTGATCTTGCCGGGGATGCGCTTCGCCACGAGCTCCTGGACCTTCGGGATGCGCGTGGATCCGCCCACGAGCACGACCTGGTCGATGTCCTTCGACTCCTTGCCGGCAGCGCGCAGCGTCGCGTCGACGATCGAGATCGTGCGCGTGAGGTAGTCGTCGATCATCGACTCGAACTTGGCGCGGGACAGCTTCTTCTCTAGGTGCTTCGGCCCCGCCGCGTCGGCCGTGAGGTAGGGAAGGTTGATCGTCGTCTCCATCCGACTCGACAGCTCCATCTTGGCCGCCTCGGCGGCGTCGCGAAGGCGCTGCACGGCGCTCGGATCCTTGGAGAGGTCGATCCCCGTGTCCTTGCGGAACTCGTCTCTCAGCCACTCGAGGATCCGCTGGTCGAAGTCGTCGCCGCCAAGGCGGGTGTCGCCGTCGGTGGCCCGGACGTCGAACACTCCGTCACCGATCTCGAGGATCGACACGTCGAACGTGCCGCCGCCGAGGTCGTAGACGAGGATCGTCTGCTCGTGTTGCTTGTCGAGTCCGTAGGCAAGCGCCGCCGCCGTCGGCTCGTTGATGATCCGCATGACTTCGAGCCCGGCAATGGTGCCGGCGTCCTTGGTCGCTTGGCGCTGCGAGTCGTTGAAGTAGGCGGGCACCGTGATGACCGCCTTGGTGACCTTCCCGCCGAGGTGGGCCTCGGCGTCCTGCTTCATCTTCTGGAGGATCATCGCCGAGATCTGCTCCGGCGAATAGTCCGTCGTCTTCCCGTCCGTCGAGATCTTGACCCGGTGGTCGGTGCCCATCTCTCGCTTGATCGATGAGACCGTGTGCAACGGGTTCGTAATGGCCTGGCGGCGGGCGAGGCGGCCGACAAGGCGTTCGCCGGTGTCCGTGAACGCGACCACCGACGGCGTGATGCGCTCTCCCTCCGAGTTTGTAATGATCTCCGGCGCCCCTCCTTCCAGCACGGCGACGCAGGAGTTCGTTGTTCCTAGATCGATGCCAATGATCTTTTCTCTCATGACTCCTCCTTCTCTTCCGCGTCCGGGCCCTGGCTCACCGCAACCTTGCTCGGTTGCAGCGTCCGTCCGGCCCTGGCGTACCCGGGAGAGAGTTCTTCGATGACAGTGTTCTTCTCTTGATCACTCGGTAGGGAGACGAGCGCTTCGTGGAACTCGGGATCGAACCGCTCGCCAACCGTGCAGATGCGCTTGAGCCCCTTCTGCTCCAGGATCTGGTGGAACTGCCCAAAGATCTTTTCCACTCCGGCGACGAACTCCGCGGCGTCCTTCGTCTCTCCGTAGACAGAGAACGCTCGCTCAAGACCGTCGAAGAGCGGAAGGAAGCTGCAGATCTCATCGTCCGCCACGCGTTCCCGCAGGGCGGCGATGTCCCGCGCGCTCCGCTTCCGGTAGTTCTCGAATTCAGCCTGCAGCCGCTTCAGTCGGTCGATCGTCGACGCGAGTTCCGCGTCCTTCTCGGCGAGGAGTCTGGAGGCGGCGGTGTCCTCCGTGCCGACGGGACCCGCTGAAGCGGGGGCCGCGTCCTCCGGCAAGTTTCCGTGCGGCACTCGCACCGCGTCCTCGTTGTCCGGCATCATCTTCCCTCTCCCTCCGGCGCGCGGCCGCGCGCCGAGGTGAGGAGCGCCTCCAGCCGGTTGGCGACGTACGTCAGCGCCGACATCGCTCGCCCGTAGTCCATGCAGACCGGGGCGATAACCCCGAGCAGGCCTCCGTGCGGCCGGTACGGGAGGGTGATCACACTGAACTCCTCCGTGCCCGCGAGCGGGAAGTCGCCCACGTTCACGACAATTCCCGCGCGTCCCTCGCGGGCGCGCTCGAGAGCCTCGGGGAACGCTTTTTCGTCCTGGACGGCCCGGCCGAGCGCCGCGAACCGCTCTATGGCATGCTCAGGGGCGAGGCGCTGCAGCGGTTCGATCAGATGGAGGAGCCCTTCGACCACGACGCGCTGTCCCATCCGCCGGCCGAGCAGCTTGCCGACCACGGCGAGCGCCTGCCGCTCAGGACGCTCGTACCATCCTTCCGGCCCCTCTTCCGTTGCCAAGGCCCGCACTTCCTCAAGGCGCGCGCCGCGCAACGTACCGTTGATGGTCCGCATCATCCGCTCGATTTCCTCCTCCGTCGCGTCCGTCTCGAGAGGGATCAACCCCTGCTCGACGACACCGATGTCGGACACGACGACGAGGAACGCCGTCCGATCGCCCATGCGGACGAGGAGAACCCGCTCGAGGCGGGCGTCTTCGAGGCGAGGCGGGACTACGAACGCGGCGTACCGGGTCATGTTGGCGAGCACAAACGCCGTCTGCCGAATCGCCTCCGAGATGTCGAGCACCCGCGCCTCGTACGTCTCGACGATCTCGAGCCGCTGCGTCTTCTGCAGCTCCGAAAGATCCAGCAGCCAGTCGACGAAGAATCGGAAGCCCCTCTGCGTAGGAATCCTCCCCGAGGATGAGTACGGCTTGGCGATGAATCCAAGCTTCTCCAGGTCATACATGTCGTTGCGGACGGTCGCCGAACTCACCTGGAGCCCGTACTCCTCGAGGATCATTCGCGACGAAACTGGTTCGTAGAGCCGGATGTACCGGTCCACGATCTCTTTCAGAATCAGTCTCTGTCGTTCGGGTAAGGTCAAGGTCGTCACCGCTCCACGTTAGCACTCCGTATGACTGTCTGCTAATCATAGAGGGAACCCTGGATCTTGTCAACGCTCGGCGCAGGGGGGCTTGACACTGGATCTGTTGGACTCTATAGTGGCCGAGCCATGAACGAAGCGAGACAGCGTGCCCAGAGCGATCTAGTTGGCAGCTTCTCCTTCTACTGGTATTGGTTTGAGCACGGTTTCTCCGCGGCGCGCTAGCCACCCAGGGTAGCGCGTAGACTGCGGAGGAACCGAGAGGCGACTGCGGGATTTCCCGCAGTCGCTCTGTTTTTGGGAAGGAGGTTGAGACGAGAACACGACGTCAAGAAGACAGGCCCGTCCACCCGGCAGAAAGAGCCGCTTGGATAGGCGGGCCAGGAGACAGGCCCGTCCGCTGGAGCAGACGGGCTAGAAAGCAGGCCCGTCCGCCTGCCGGAGAGAGGCGCTTGAGCGGACGGGCAAGGATGGACGCTTGGGGCGTCCACAGAAGCGTGCCAAAGGCACGGCGCAAGGATACATCAGGAGGACCGAACGTGAAAAGAGGCATCGCAGTACTTGTCATCGGGCTGTTGATCGCGGCGGTCGCCGTCGCGGGGCTCGGGGCTCCAATCCGAATCGGAATCTGCAAGATCGTGGAACATCCGGCGCTTGACGCCAACGAGCGCGGAATCATCGACGCGCTCACGGCCGCCGGATACGTGGAGGGAAAGGACGTCGAGTACTTCCTGGCGAGCGCGCAGGGGGATCCGAACAACGCGATCCCGATCGCCCAGGATTTCCAAGCGAAGGGCGTGACGTTGGTCGTCGCGATCTCGACGCCGATGGCTCTCGCCGCCGCCAAGGTGTTCGAAGGTACGGGAGTGCCGGTCGTGTTCAGCGCGGTGACCGACCCCGTGGCGGCGGGACTCGTCCTCGACGACGACGATCCCAGCCAGAACGGGAACGTGACGGGCGTGTCGGATCTGATCGACGTGGCCGGCGACCTCGGCCTGTTGAAGGAGCTGTCGTCGTCCATTCGCCGAATCGGCATCGTCTACAACCCCGGGGAAGCGAACTCTGCGCGGCTGACGGCGATCGCGGAAGCGGCAGCTCCGGGACTGGGCTTGTCGATGGTCAAAGCGGTCGCCGACACGAGCGCCAACGTCCCTGCCGCGGCGCAGTCGCTCGTCGGGCGCGTCGACGCGTTCTACGTCACGACGGACAACACGGTGGTCTCGGCGATCGACGCCGTGATCGCGGCGGCGGAGGAGGGGAACGTGCCGTTCCTCATGGCCGATCCGACGAGCCTCCGCTTCGGCCCCGTGCTGGCGACCGGATTCGACTACTACAAGCAAGGGCTCCTGGCCGGCGACATCGTCCTCCAGATCCTCGGAGGTAGGAAGCCGAACCAGATCCCCGTGGTGTACCAGACCGGAGCCGAGATCCACTTGAACCTCGACGCAGCGGCGCACATCGGGCTCACGTTCCCCGCGAGTCTGATCGATCGCGCGACGGGGATCTTCTTCGGCGGGGCGTCCTGGCTGCGGTCGGACGGCTGACGGATTTCTTGAGGGGAGGAGAGCGATGGGGTCGATCTTGATCCATGCAGCGGAACAGGGGTTTGCGTACGGGATCGCGGCGCTCGGGGTGTTCATTGCGTTTCGGATCCTGCGCTTTCCCGACATGACGGTGGACGGAAGCTTCGTCACCGGAGCCGCCATCGCCTCCTCCCTCCTCGTTTCGACTGGAGCCGATCCATTCCTGACGCTCGCCGTCGCCTTCGGCGCCGGCTGCGTGGCGGGAATGGTCACGGGCCTCCTCCACACGCGCTTGGGAATCACCGACCTCCTCGCCGGCGTTCTGTCGATGATCATGCTCTACTCGATCAACCTGCGGATCATGGGAAGGCCGAGCATCTCGCTCCTCCGCGTCGCCACGTTGTCGGACGTGGTCGAGCGCATTCTGTCGCCGCTCGGCGCGGTCGCGATCCTCGTCGCCTTGGGTGGGATGGCGCTCTTGATCAAGTTCGCCCTGGACGCATTCTTCCGCACGGAGTTCGGCCTCGCGCTACGGGCGACGGGCGACAACGAGGCGATGATCGTGGCGCAGGGGGTCAACACGAAGTCGATGAAGGTGTTCGGCCTCGCGCTCTCGAACGGCCTCGTCGCGTTGTCGGGGGCGCTCGTGGCCCAATACAGCGGCTTCGCCGACGTTGGGATGGGCGTGGGAACGATCGTCACAGGGCTCGCCGCCGTCATCGTAGGCGGGTCTCTCATCCGCTCGCGGCGAATCGGG
>JAPLGD010000007.1 GCA_026390345.1 Candidatus Bipolaricaulota bacterium
ATCGAGGACGCCCTCGCCATCGAAGAGGTCGGAGCCCAGCTCCTCCTGCTCGAGGCCGTCCCTCCGGAGGTGGCCGGGTTCATCGCCAAGAAGCTCGGAATCCCCGTCCTCAGCATCGGAGCGGGGCCTCTGTGCGACGGCCAGCTGCTCATCGTGTCCGACCTGATCGGCCAGTTCCAGGCGTTCACACCGAAGTTCGTGAAGAAGTACTGCGACGTCGCGACGACCGTCACGCAGGCCATGGCCCAGTACGTCGCTGACGTCAAGACCGGTGCGTTCCCCGCCGACGAGCACTGCTACCACATGCTGAAGGAGGAAGCCCCGCGCTTCCCCGAGCTTCTGAAGGAGTTCGAATCGGACCGACCGAGGAGGAACCGATGAGCGACCTGCAGCGACGGCTGGCGATCCCCGCCGACCACCTCGAAGCGATCAACAACCTCCTGCTCGACCCGAAGTCGGCCGTTGTCCGCGACTTCCTCAAGGTTGTGGAGAAGCACGGCGGACCGGAGGAGATCAACCGCAAGGCGGCGGCAGCCCGCGAGCTTCCCAGCCTCCTCCGGCGCCTCCGCGAGTCCGGCTCTCCGTACGTGAAGGGCATCGAGTGGCTCACCCACGAGCGGGATCGGGGAGCGTTCGTGTCGGTCGCCGACTTCCGTCGTCGCATCGTCGGCGCCAAGGCCGACTCGATGAAGTTCGATGACGCCCACGCCGTGACCCTCGAGATCAGCGCGCTCCAGTTCTTCCCGTGGCTCATCGCCGAGGCGAAGCAGGCGATCGATCGGCACGAGGTGATGCCGAGCCGGTACATCCGCGTGCGCACGATGGCCGAGCAGGTGAGCGACCACGGCGACACGCTCGCCATCGCCGCGGCGATGCAGATCGTCGGAGCGAGCTACGTCGAGACCCTCGACACGAAGGGGACGGACGGGTCGAACATCCACCTCGGCGGCCCCGCCACGATCACGGGATACTTCGGCGGCGTCGGCCAGCCGAACGACCACGCCCTCGGATGGGTCGACGAGTTCCTCGGCTACTACACGGAGTACGGTATCCGGCAAGTCCTCAACATCAACCCCGGCACCGTTCTCCTCGGGTACTTCCTGCACAAGCTCGGGATCGACATCGAGTTCAAGATCTCGGTGTTCATGGGGAACGACAACCCGTACGCGGCCCTGTGGACGCTGATCGGAGCGAAGCTCTTCTCGCGCGACGACGGGACGACGTCGCTCATCGGATTCAACTGGGCGAACTCCGTCGACAACGCCACGATCGAGCGCGGGGCCGAGGTTCGGCGCGCGCTCGGGTTC
This sequence comes from Candidatus Bipolaricaulota bacterium, assembly GCA_026390345.1. Classification (GTDB taxonomy): domain Bacteria; phylum Bipolaricaulota; class Bipolaricaulia; order UBA7950; family UBA9294; genus JAPLGD01. The sequence goes on from JAPLGD010000007.1 coordinate 1,308, forward strand.
GAGAACGTCGTCCGCTTCGAGCACCACATCACGGAGACGTGGAAGTCGATCGTCGTTCAGCCATACGACCGGACCGACGAACTCGTCGAGCTGGCCGACCACGTGGCTAACATCTCCGCCAAGCACGAGGGCGGGAAGCCCGACGTCGACGGGCGACGCGACCATCCCTCCGACATCCTTGACTACTTCATGCCGAAGGCGGACATCGAGGCCCAAGGGCTCATGTCGGCCATGGAGCGGAACTACCTCGACAAGCACGACGCCGTGAACGCGACGGCGGCCGCGCTCGCGAAGCGGGGGCTTTCGTTCATCGCAGCACGAAACCTGCACCGCTGAGAGCGGATGCTTGCCGGTCCCAGGACGCTCCGGTAAGCTACTCATCCCGCTTCTTGTCGAACAAGGGAGACCGATGATCGACTACGCATCGCTCAAGCGCCGGATCGAGGAAGAGGCGATCGACTTCGTCGACTTCCGGGTGGCCGACCTATTCGGCCGATTGCGGCATATCGCAATTCCCTCCGCGCGGTTCACCGAGACGCTCGTCCAAGAGGGGATCGGCTTCGATGGGTCGAACTACGGCTATCGCCACGTCGAGGGAAGTGACATGGTGCTTCTCCCCGACCTTGCGACCGCCTATGTCGAAGAGCGGAGCGGGGAGACGATTCTCTCGATCCTGTCCGACATCTGTGACGCAACGACGCGCAAGCCCGCGTCGATCGACCCGCGCGGCACGGCCGCGGCGGCCGTGAAGGTCCTGCGCGACCGGAAGATCGCCGACGACGTTCTCGTGAGCCCCGAGTTCGAGTTCTACGTGTTCGATCAGGTGACCTTCGAGACGGACCCGGGTCGGTGCGGTATCGACATCGCGCCAATCGAAGGATGCGATCACCGGGACGCCCCGGGACTCGGGACTCCTGCCTACTCCGCCTACCACGCGCCGCTCCCCGAGGACCGGCTGTTCGGCCTGCGCTGCGAGATGGCACGGCAGATCCAGGCCGCGGGAATCGAGGTCAAATACCACCATCACGAAGTCGGTACCTTCGGCCAGCAGGAGATCGAGCTTGGTTTCGCACCCCTCTTGCAGATGGCGGACGCGGCGCTCATCGTGAAGTCGATTGTCCGCAACGTGGCCGACGACGCGGAGCTAACGGCCACGTTCCTCCCGAAGCCGATTCACGGGGAGGCCGGGAACGGGATGCACCTGCACCAGTACCTCGTTCGCGGGGGGAAGAACCTGTTCCGCGGGGAGGGTGAGCTGTCCGAGCTCGCCCTATGCTACGTCGGTGGGCTCCTCAAACATGGTCGAAGCCTGATGGCTCTTACGAACCCCTCCACAAACTCGTACCGCCGGCTTGTCCCCGGATTCGAAGCCCCGGTCCACTTCGCCTACGGCTCCGGAAACCGAAGCGCCGCCGTGCGCGTCCCCTCGTATGCGCACGGAGAGAAAATGCGCATGGAGCTCCGAACAATGGATGCGACCTGCAACCCGTACCTCGCGTTCGCCGCGATCCTTCTTGCGGGCCTCGACGGGATCGAACGGAAGCTAAACGCCAAGACCCTCGGGTACGGCCCGGTGGACAGGAACCTATACGACAAGGGGACAGGAGAGAAGGCTCCAGCATCGCTCGGCGAAGCGCTGGGCGCGCTGGAGGCCGATCACGAGTACTTGCTCGCTGGCGGAGCATTCACCGAAGCGGGGATTGAGCACTGGATTCGAGTTAAGCGACAGGAAGTCGACGCCGTCGACGCCCGCCCTCATCCCCACGAATTCGTCCTCTACTACGACCTGTAGTCGCCGGACGCCGATTTCGACGTACACGCATCCGAACCCGACGAGGCCATCCGCCGCGCGCAAGTGCACACGGCACTTCCTCACCCGGAGCTCGCGAGGCCTACTTCCGCTTCTCCTCGCGATCGAGATACTGGACGATCGCTTCCACCACGAGGTAGTTGATCGAACGATCGAGTTTCTTTGCGAGGCGATCCAGACGCTCGATCGGCCTTCGCTCCAGTTTGCTCTTCGGGATGTAGATCGACAGCGTTGTCACTTCGCTCTTGCGGACCACTCGTCTCACCCCCTTCCGCAGGAACCTAGAGGTCCTTGTTTGATCGTGTAGCCTACAGTAAACCACTCGCAACAGGCAAATCGGAGAGGTTCCTGACGCAACGAAGACAGACAAACGGGGCTCCGAAGAGCCCCGCAACATCGCTTGGCGGCAGAAGCCGCCGTTATCGTACGATGAACCGGAACGTGTAGTAGACGATCTCCCGACCCGTGCAGTCGCAGCTCTTCTCCGGCATCGCCATCATGGCGGGCGCCGCCTCGCCGCACGACGGTTCTGGCATCGGTTCTACCGCGCACATCGCCGCTTTGTGTGGGCACGACGCTGCGCGTTCGATGGCGAGCACGACCGTGAACGTTCCCTGGTCGAGCACGCCCGTTGTCACGTTGTAGCCGTCGTCGTTCCACGCGATCTCGCTCACCGGGATCAGCGCGTCGAACAGGTCGCAGGTCGAGGCAATCGACAGAGCCGTCCCCGTGCCGTACTTCAGCCCCTGTTCGGTGAGGACGCCGACCGTGTTGCCACCCGGCAGCTGGATCGAGCAGCGATCCCAGAGGATCGTGATCACGTCGCCCGAGATGTTGTGGATCCACAACGGAATGCGGCTCTCGAATCCTTCCTCGACAAACGAGGCGTTGAACGACGCGCGGATCGTGCCGTCCTGG
>JAPLGD010000062.1 GCA_026390345.1 Candidatus Bipolaricaulota bacterium
CGCAGAGCTGTTGGGCATCGGAACGATTCCGAGTCGCCAACGAGCCGGGGCTCAGACCTAATGACTGGACCTAACACGGGGGCAGGCTCATTCACTCCGATCCTAGCTTTGAACTTGGACCGGCTTTCGGGGGGCAGGTCACCCTTTGCCGGTCTGCGATGGAGGCTGCGTCCCTGAGCAGGACACGCGGAAGGCAGCACCCGGCATGGGCCGGCAGGCCGTGCCTATCTGCCATTGGCCTGCGTGGTCGGAGGAGGACTAGACTAGCTTGCGAAGTGGACCGTCGACCGGGGGCGGGTCATGTCACGGGGTTTCGTGTCGCATCCTAGGCGGGTATACCCTTCACTGGGACACGTGTGACGCCATTCTCGCAACAATTCGGGCAGAGCTTCGTTCCTCCCGATCCTGGCACTCACCCAAGGCCATTCCGGGGGGCACGTCATTGGCAGCAGAGGCGGCCAGTCGCTGAATTGTTGTTGTCATCGGACTCAGTCACCAGATTGCTGTAGTCGACTTTGAGAGTCAGCACGCATCCGAACACACCTACCTGTGGTAGTACGCAAGGCAAGCAATTGCCGGAACAGGGGAAGGTCCACGTCCACGTGATGGGGGCCGTCTGATTCGGCATGAGGATGGGTACAGTCTGTACGACATGTTGTGATGAACTAGGCACACAATTCGACGAGACCCCATTGGCATTGGTGACTTCTGCAAAGCACTCGACGGAGGATGAGTTGCCGAAGTTCTCAACCGTGGCGGTGACAGTTGCCTCGCACATTCCTCCTTCGTGGTAGACGCAGTGCCCTAAGTAGGGTTGGTCGGGGTTATCCGCAGTGAATCTTAGGTCAGGGAGAGGTGATGTCGGCCCGGTGGTCGTCACTTCATCCGTGTTAAGGGAAGGGTACGCCATGACGTGCCCCGTGACTTCGTCGTCAACGGCGGTTCCCGTAGGGACGTCGATCCAGAAATCACCAGAGCCGCCAGGATCGATGCCCTCTTCGCTCGATGCCGGAGGCAACTGAGCAGCCCACTTCCATCCGTTCGGGAGCCCGGTGTTGTAGTCAACTGTACCTATGCAGGTCCAATTGCCGAGGTTGGTGTAGCATGGCGAATTGCTTCCTGTGTTGTTGGGCAGCGAGAATTCGCAGACGTGCACACTACTGCAGTTGTTGGTTACTCTGTAACCGTACCTGTCGACATGTGTGCCCCCGACAGCTAGGTCCGTTGTTACGCATTCCTCGATCTGAACGTTTCCGTAGCCCCCCACGTTGGAGGTCTGCACATCGTTAGCGAAAGGATGGCTTCCCGGAGGGCAGAACCCAGCCTGGAACGGTGGGAAGCCTGGGATAGTGCGCACCTTCCCTTGAGTCATCAAGAAGCAACCGATCACGCAGAGGCAAACGACAACAACCTTTCGCAATCCCGTGGCACACGTCATCACGGATACCTCCTCGGCTACGCGCGGGGAAAGGCACCCATCTTGGTCGTGTCACGACCCCACAGGACGGACCCTCTGCTCCGCTTGGGTGGTAGAGAGCCACTCATCTCATTCAGTATGGGAGGAACGGTACGCATGTCAACTTATCGAACTCAGAAGCTTGGTTTTCCGTATCAGATGACCTGTCCCCAGAGAGATGGTCCAAGGTGAGTTCTAGGATCGAAAGAAGGTGACCCGCCCCGTGACGTGCCCCCCGAAAACCGGTCCAAGTTGAGTGCTAGAGTCGGGAGGAAGGGAGGCAGAAACGCCGAGTAGGTCGCATGGCCGGTAGGGACGAAGGGAAATCACTGGCGCCCGGCTACCCAAGGGTGTTGCGTTCCGCGTGTCCTCGGGTTCAGAACTCCCGGCCGTAGATGAACCGTTCGGAAGAGGAGTCGGGAAACCTCGGCACCATTCAGCGCGCTCCTTGGGGCACCCATCGCGAGTGACGCAGAGACTCGGATTGCCCCGCGTGCGCGTTGCGCCTAGGATGGCTACGACGACGTTCTGGGAGGCGAGACGATGCGCAGAATGGAGTGGCGAAGCGTGGGAAGAAGGGTGTTCGTCCTGTTCGGGACACTGATCGTGTTCGCCGGCACCGTCCTAGGGAGCGGCGAGCCCGCGACGCTGACGTCGTGGACGGTGCCCACGCCGGGCAGCACCCCCGCGGGAATCATCGTGGCGGACGGGATCGTGTATTTCACGGAAGCCCATGGCAACAAGCTCGGTCGCCTCGACCCGGCGACGAACCTCTTCACGGAGTGGGACGTGGGGCTCGGGCCCGAGCGCCTCGTCATTGGACCCGAGGGTGGCATCTACTTCACCGAGCGATGGGCAGACCGCATCGGCCGCATTCTGCCCGGAGGCGACTTCTACACGTCGGAGGCCGTGGCCGCCGCGGGGTCGGAACCGCTCGGCTTGGTCGTCGATCCGTCAGGATCGCCCTCGCTGTGGTACACGGAGCGCGAAGCGTCGAAGGTCGGACGGGTCGCTCTGGGCGGCCTGCTGTTCGACGTTCTCCAAGGTAGAGTCCCGACGCTGCAGCCTGTAGGCCCGTCAACCGTCGCCCTCCCCCCCGCGACGACAACCATCGCGCCCTACATGACCCCGGGCAATCCGCTGCTGCCGCCGGGGATCGCCGTCGCGCCGCGCACAGCTTCCGGACCCTATACGGAGTGGACCTTCCCAAGCGACTCGATGCATCTCCGGGATCTCGCCTTCGCGCCGAGTGGCTCCGTCTTCGTGTCCACGGAGACGAGAAGCATCCTGGAGCTTTCCCCCTCAACCAACACGGTCCTGTTCCACGACCTGCCGATCACCTCGTCGTCATTGCGTCTTGCGGTAGATTCAAGCGGACGCGTCTGGTTCACCGAGAGCTGGAACGGGAAGATTGGCCGGCTGGACCCGACCACGGGTGAGGTCGCGGAGTGGGCGGTGTCGGGCTCGCAGCCGGTGGCGATCGCCGTTGCCGCGGACGGCACGGTGTGGTACACCGACCGCGTCCGCAGCCGCATCGCCCACCTGAATCCCGCAACCGGGGTGCTGACGGAGTACCCGCTCTTCCCCGGCTCGAACCCGGTCGACATCGTCCTCGAGTCGCTCAATCAGGTCTGGTTTACGACGGAGGCGAACTGGGTCGGACGGCTCAGCATCGAGCCCACGCTCGCGCTGCCGCACTTCTCGGACGCCATCTTCGGCATTCACGTCACGGCCCTGTCCACCACCGGAGCTCGTGTCACTGTCAACTACCTCTACTCGGGAAGCCACGGTCTTCCTGTCTTCGTCGGCGGGCTGCCCGTCGTCGGCGGCGTCCAGTCGACGGGCTTCGGCTACGTACCGCAGGTCATCGCGACCGCGGGGTCCGGGAACGTCACGTTCGACATCTCCTACCTCGCCACGGGGTGCATGACGACCGACGGTATGGAGGTCTACCTCTACGACGCGGGGCGCTCGACGTTCCTCGTCTACCAGATCTCGATGACGATGCGTTGGGGGCCCTGCTCGCCGTAGCGAACTCCGAAGATCGGCCGGCCCGTCCGGGAGAATTGAAGTAAGCAGCTCGGCGCCGCGGATCCGGGCAAGGAGTTCCTGCCGCCCTACCAGGCAGGAACTCCCGAGCGGCCGGACGACGGCCGACACTCAGACGACGAGTTCGTGCCGCCGAGTGGGGCACGAACTCGCAAGCTGCTGGTCATTCAAGCGGACAAGGGAAGAGGAGTTCCTGCCACTTCACGAGGCAGGAACTCCCGAGCGGCCGGACAACGAGAACCGTCCGGCCGCCACTTACTTCAGCGCCTCCTGTCCCTTGAAGACACGGTACGGCGACAGGAGCTCAAGAATCTCGTCGTCTTCCGGCGTCGTTTCGCCCTGCACGGCACGGGCGAGGAGCTCGCCAAGTCCAGGCCCGAGCATGAAGCCCTGCCCGCAGAGACCAATGGCCATGAGGTAGCCGTCGACTTCGCGCGCCCAGCCCACGATCGGCGACCCGTCCGGTGTCATCGGATAGAGACCGCGCCACGTCCGGCGGACGCGAAGGTTGGCGAGCGTGGGCATCAGGCGCACCATGCGGCCCGCCACCATCGGGAGGAAGGCGCTCGTCTCGCGCCGGTCGAAGCCCCACAGGTTGGGGCTCGGGGTGATACAAAAGACGACCTGCCCCGTCGCGAGCTGGTAGAAGTAGTAGTTGGCCGACCCAGGCGCCGGCGCGATGTCGACGACCATCGGCACGAAGAAGGGCGCGACGGGCTCTGTGATTCCCCCTTCGTGGGAGTCCGGGCGCACGGGGTGCTCGAGGCCAACCAGGCGGCCGACGTCGGCGGCCCAGGCGCCCGCCGCGTTGATGACGACGCGCGTCTCGTAGCGTCCCTTCGACGTGGTCACACCCTGAACCCGGCCGTCCCGCACCTCAACGCCCGTGGCGGCCTCGCCGAAGTGGAACTCGACGCCGGCTCCCTTTGCCCGCTCGTACAGCGCGTGACCGAAGAGAAGCGGGGAGCAGTGTCCGTCGCCCGGAGAGAAGGTGCCGCCGATCAGACCGTCGGGGCGAAGCGGCGGGACGATCTTCAGGAACGCGTCGCGGTCGTACCATTCGATGTCAAGCCCGTATCGCTTCTGGATGACGAGAAGATCCTTCAGGGTTTTCTCCTCGCGCGGCGAGTAGGCGACGAACGAGTACCCTCCGGTTGTCCACTCGATGTCGTCGCCGTACGTGTCTTTCCAGGTCCTCGCGATCTCGAGCGACCGCAACCCCAGGCGTATCTTGGCCGGGTCGGAGTGGGTCGCGCGGATGCCCCCGATCGCCGCCTTGTTCGAACCCTGGCCGGCACTCGCAAACGGCTCGAGGACGAGGACCGAGAGACCGTTCTCGGCCATCGCCCACGCCGCCGGAACACCGACGCTGCCAGCCCCAAGGACGATGACGTCGTAGGTTGAGCGCGGCACGCTACTTCGCCCCCTTCCCGCGGACCTTCGCATCTACGCGCCGGCCCACACCCTCGTTCGACGCGCCGGCGAGGACACCGAGCGGCACTTCGACGAACAGCGGTCGGCGCACGTTCTCCGTCACATCGGCCAACGAGACACCCTCCTCACGGAAGAGCCGTTGGATCAGGGCGGTGCACGTCTTTCCCCCGCACGCGCCCATTCCGGCCCTGGTGACGATCTTGATCTCGTTCATGTCTCGATACCCTTCGCGAATGCATGCGCGGATCTCACCCGCCGTGACTCGTTCGCACCGACAGACGATGGCGTCGTCGCCGAGCGGCTCGACGGCCTCGGGAAGCGGTTGCGAGATCCACGGCTCCTGAACGCGAATCCCAGCAATCCGCGTCGCAATGTCGCGGGAAACTCGTACCCTGACGAGCACCGTGCGATCGTTCTTCGGGAGCGCCTTGACCTCGAGGACGGAGACCTCTCCGAGGGGAGTCCCCACGTCGTCGGAAACCATGACGCGATTCCCCGCAGAGAGTCGATCGCTCGGGAACTCGAACGGCACGGTGACGATCGGACCGCCCTCTCCGCGCTCGTCAACCAGGGTGATCGCAAGTCCCGGGCAGATCGCCACGCATCGCTCGCAGCCGACGCACGCCTTCCCGCCTTCCGCCCCGCGGAACTCCGGAAGACGGCGCAGGTCGGCTTCGTCGATCGCGATCAGTTTCTGAGGGCAGACCGACGTGCACGGGTTGCAGGGGATTTCCTGCGAGCAGTGGAAGACGGGGTACACGGCTCCGACTCCTCCACCCAGGTACAGATCGAGCGACGCGCGCTCGACGGCCGGGCCGGGTTTCGACTTCAGGATCTCGCCCATTCGAGACCACGCGGCGGGCACCTCGTCGATCGTAGCTCCGAGGGCCCGCGCAATCTCGAGCCCCCTGATCTTCCCCGCGAAGATGGCCGCCGACGCCTCCGCGATCTCCTCCGCGTCGCCGGCGGCGTAGACGGGAAGGCCGAACTCGGCGGCCGCCTTGTGGAACTCGTCCACCGGATCGAGCCCGACGGCAATCAGCACCGTGTCGCAGGCAAACGATCGTTCCGTACCCGGGATGGGGCGGAAGCCCTTGTCGATGGCGGCAATCGTCACCGACTCCACGCCCTCCGCCCCGTTTGCCGACAGGATGGTGTGCGAGGTGTAGATCGGAACTCCCATGCGTGCAAGCTTGTCCTTGTGGACCTTGTAGCCGCCGCACTCCGGAAGCGCTTCCACTAAACCCACGACATCGATACCTGCCTGCAGCGCGTGGTACCCGGCGATGAGTCCTACGTTGCCGCCTCCGACGATGAACAGTCGTTCCGCCGCACGAACGAGGTCGCGGTTGACGAGCGTCTGGAACGCGCCGGCGCCGTAGACGCCCGGAAGTGTGTTTCCCTTGAAGACGAGCGACTTCTCTCGCGCGCCGGTCGCCACGAGGAGGACCCGCGGCCTCACGACCGCGTACGTGGCGCCGTGGAGGATCCCGACGAGGCCGTCGCTGAATACCGCGAGCGCCGCGCTGTCGAGCCACACCTCGACGGACGGGAGATCGCGCACGCGCCCTTCGAGCCGCGACGCGATGTCGATCCCGCGCGTCCCTGCGTGTACCGCGTCGATCGACCCGAAGAACCGGTGAGTCTGCAGAACGAGCTTCCCGCCAAGGCGGTCTTTGTCATCAACGACCAGGACGTCGACGCCCCGGCTTCCGAGCTCGATCGCCGCCGAAAGCCCCGCGGGCCCGCCGCCGAGGACAAGCACGGAGACGTCTTTCCTCTCCGGCTCCCTCACCTCGGGCGCTCGTTCGATCGGCGGAAGGTGCGGCAGGCCGTCGAGCGGCTCGACGTGGAGCCCCACCGTCGCCGGGGTCATGCACGCCTTCACGGCGAGGCCGTCCGCCAACACCATGCACTGGGAGCACTGGCCGTTGGCGCAGAAGAGCCCCTGGGGCGCGCCGTCTTTCGGATGATGCCCGAAGACGCGAATGCCCCCGGCGAAAAGCGCCGAAGCGATCGTTTCGCCGGGATACGCCGAGACCCCCTTCCCAGCGAACGTGAAGGTGAATGGGGTTCCTCGTTCCTTGCGGACGATGGGGTGGCCTTCGATCCGCGTCATGCGTTGTCAGTCTCCTTTCTGCGAGACGCGTCGTCCGTGGACGACGCCCCGGCCGCCGCGCCGGTGTCGATAAACCGCTGCGTGACGGCCATCAAGATGCGAGCCCCCGAGTTCGCGGGGGTCGAGTAGGCGTGGGGCTCGGTCGCACGAACCCGATAGCTGTCCCCCGCTTCCAGACCGAAGATCTCGTCGCGAAGCCGAAGCCGCAGCTTCCCCGCGAGCACGTAGCCAAACTCCTCCCCGTCGTGAGTCGATTCCGTCGGCTCCGTGCCCGCGGGGAATTCGGCGATCAGGAGTTCCTGGACCGGCGCCGCCGGAAGCTGCCGAGTCAGGTACCCGTAGGTTACGGGCGAAGCCCCAACGCGGATGTGGAGTTGTTGCGCCGCTTTCGTCACGCCGGGCGCCGCCTCGCTCAGCGGGCGATCGCTCGAGAAGAGCGTCTCGATCCGCAGATCCAGCGCACGACAGATCGCCGAGAGCGAGACGATCGAGAGCGTCGACTGCCCCCGCTCGACCTGCGACAGAAAGCCGGTTGAGAGCCCCGAGCGCTGCGACAACGTCTCGAGCGTCCATCCGCGCTGCTGGCGAGCTTGGCGGATCCGTGCACCGAGGTCTTCCATGGCTCTTCACTATATCGAACGGGGCTTTCGATATCTATGCAGATGCATCGAAGCACCGTCTCCTCTACACTGTCCGCGGCGAAAGGGGAGAGAACGCATGAACAAGGATCGACTCAAGTTCCTGAAGAAGTACATGGACACGGTCTGCCCGACGGGCTATGAGGAGGACGCATCGCGAGTCTGGCGCGAGGAGGCAAGTCGGTTCGCCGATCGCACGTGGGTCGACGTCCACGGCAACACGATCGCCGCGATCAACGAGAAGGCCCCGTTCCGCATCATGCTGGCCGGCCATGCCGATGAGATCGGATTGCTCATTAGCTACGCCGACGACCAGGGATACCTGTCGTTCACCGGGCTCGGCGGCTGGGACCCCACAATTCTTCCCGGTCAGCGGGTCCGAATCCGCACACAGCACGGCATTGTGCTCGGCGTGATCGGACGCAAGCCGATCCACGTCATGAAGGACGAGGACCGCAAGGCGCCGCCGAAGCTTGAAGACCTGTGGATCGACATCGGGGTCCCGAACAAGGCGGAGGCGCTCAAGCTTGTGTCGATCGGAGACCCGGCCGTGCTCGACTACGACACCCAAGAGCTGCGCAATGGACTCCTCGTCGGCCGCGGGATCGACGACCGCATCGGAGCGTTTGTCGTTCTCGACGCCCTTCGCCGCTTGGCGGAGAAGAAGACCAAGATCGGCGTCTACGCCGTCGCCACGGTTCAGGAGGAGATCGGCGCGCGCGGGGCGCAGACGAGCGCCTTCGGCATCGACCCGCAGGTGGGAATCGCAGTCGACGTCGGGTTCGCCACCGACTTCCCTGGGATGGACGACGCCAAGAAGAAGTGGGGCGAGGTGAAGTTGGGCGGAGGGCCGATCATCACGCGGGGCCCGAACATCAACGCGCCCCTCTTCCGCCTCCTGGTGAGCACCGCCGAGGCGAAGAAGATCCCGTACCAGCTTGACACGTGTCCGAGAGGAACCGGAACCGACGCGAACACGATCCAGATCGTCCGCAGCGGGGTCGCCACCGCCGTTCTCGGCGTTCCGAATCGCTACATGCACTCCCCGTGCGAGCTTGTCCACATCGACGACGTCAAACACACCATCGCGCTGATGGCAGAGACCGTCGCCGGGATGAAGGCGACGACCAACCTGATCCCCGGATAGCCCGAACGGAAGCGGGAGGCCCGCGCCATCGGTTCTCCCGCTTTCCTTTTCGCCGCCTCGGGGTATCATGAGAGCGTTGGGGAGCTCAAGAGATTGGGCTGAGAGGAGGGACTCCCTCGACCCTTAGAACCTGATCTGGGTAATGCCAGCGCAGGGAACGTCCATGACCAAGCGCGTGCCCGCTATCTGAGGCCCAAGCGCCGGGAATCCCTTCGAGATCGCCTGCCTCTTCTGGCTCCCCTTGGGGAGGCCTTGTGAAGCCGAGCGTGCTTATTCTGGCGAACGGTCGATGGGACAACGGGAAGACGGCCCACGCGCTTCGTCGAAGCGCCGACGTCTGCCTCGCGACGGACGGGGCGTGGGCCAAGGCGCGCGCCGCGGGAGTCTCCGTCGATGCGGTGATCGGCGACCTCGACTCCCTCTCCGCCGACGAGCGGGCCGATCTTAGCGCGTCGGGCGTGGAAGTGATCTCGTTTCCCCACGCCAAGAACTGGACGGACCTCGAGCTTGCCCTCGACCACGCGCTCCAAACGGAGCCCTCGCGCATCGTCGTCTACGGCGCCCTCGGGGAACGGATCGACCACACACTCACGAACCTCCACCTTCTTGAAAGAGGCCTCGAAGCGCAGGTTCCCATCGAGTGCGTCACGACCTCCGAAACCATCCGCCTGATCGACGGCGACCTGGTTCTCTCGGAGGCCCTGAAGGGGGATGCGGTGTCCCTCGTGCCGATCACCGAGTCCGTCCGGCTGTCGACGCAGGGGCTCGAGTACGAGCTTCACGACGAGCGGCTCTTGCGCGCGGCGTCCCGCGGCGTTTCGAACGTCGTACGGACCCTGCCGGTTCGTGTTCTTGTCGCAGACGGACGCCTTCTCGTGATCCACACACCCGGGAACGCGAAGGAAATGACATGAAACCCGCATCCGCCGCCACCCCGTCCCGAGCACTCGTCCGCGCCCTGTCCCGTTGGCGTGGCGTCGCCGGCGTGGCCCTCTTCGTTGCGACGTGGCAGGCGGTCGTCTCGGGCTTTCGACTTCCCCCCTACCTTCTGCCGTCGCCGGTCGAGACGGTGCGTACGCTCGTCCAAGATGCGAACCTCATCGGACCGCACTTGGCCATGACGCTCGTCGAGACGATCGCGGGGCTGGCCCTCGCTGTCTCCGTGGGCATCAGCATCGCCGTCCTCATGAGCGCATCACGGTGGACTCGCGACCTCCTGTACCCACCCCTCGTCCTGTCGCAGGCCATCCCCCTGATGGCCATAGCGCCCCTGATCCTGATCTGGTTTGGCCTCGGCATCCTCGCCAAGGTCCTGATCGTCGCGTTCGTGTGCTTCTTCCCCGTCGCCGTGAACGCCTACGAGGGATTTCGCGTAGTGGATCCCGCCTATCGCGACCTGCTGAATACGCTCGGCGCGACGCGCGCCGACCGCTACCGCCACCTTTACCTCCCTGCGACGCTCCCAGGGATCGTCGCAGGGCTGAAGCTCGCGGCGACGTACAGCGTTCTCGGCGCCATCGTCGGGGAGTGGCTTGGCGGCTCGAGGGGCCTGGGCGTCTACATGACGCGCTCGCTGCAGTCGTTTCGAACGGATCGCCTCTTCGGGGCGATCCTCGTGGTGATGGCGTTGAGCTACGGGCTGTTCAAGCTGGTCGATGCCGCCGGCACCCGTCTCACGCCGTGGCTCGGAAGGAGAAGCCATGCGTAGAAGAACGTGGATCGGGATTACCGCCGTCGTTCTCGTCGCCTCGACGAGCGCGGCGGGTGCGGACGTCGTGCGCATCGCCCTCGACTGGACGCCAAACACGAACCACACGGGGATCTTCGTCGCCCAGGACGCCGGCTACTTCGCGGAGGAGGGGCTCGAGGTCGTCGTCATGGAGCCGGGTCCGACCGTGGGACTCCAGCTCGTCGCCGCGGGCCACGCCGAGTTTGCTGTGTCGATGCAGGAAGAGGTGACCATGGCGCGATCCCAGGGGTTCCCGGCGGTCTCGATTGCGGCTCTCTATCCCCACAACACCTCGGGGTTCGCCGCGGCCCGCGACCGTGGGATCCAGACGCCGGCCGACTTCGCCGGCCGACGCTACGGCGGATGGGGAAGTGATCTGGAAGACGTGATGATCCGGACGGTCATGGCCACCTGCGGCGCCGACGCCGACTCCGTCCTGCGGATCAACATGGGAACGCTCGACTTCGCCACCGCCGTCCGCCGGGATGTCGCGGACTTCTTCTGGATCTTCTACGGATGGGATGGCATCCACGCTCAGCTCGAGGGAATCGACTTCGTGTACATTCCGCTCCCGGATCTCGCCCCCGAACTCGACTACTACACCCCTGTCATCGTGACGTCGGAGCGCCTTGCCGCCGAGGCTCCAAGCCTTGTCTCGCGCTTCCTCCGCGCGCTGGCGCGCGGATGTGTGGACGCCGCCACGCACCCGGACGAGGCCGCCGAGGCGCTCCTCCGGCACGCCCCCGAGCTGGATCGAGCCCTCGTCGTCGCGTCACAGCGATGGCTTGCCAGCCAGGGCATCTCCGACATCGACGCGTGGGGGCGTCAGGACCCCATCGTGTGGCGCCGGTTCGCGCAATGGGCGCTCGAAGGCGGCTTGATCGACGAAGCCATCGACCCCGACGCCGCGTTCACGAACGCGTTTCTCCCGGGTGGAGCGACGTCCCCGTGATTCCTCTCGTCGACGTCGACGGACTCGAGAAGTCGTTCGGGGATCTCCGCGTTCTCGGGCGCGTTTCGTTCCGGGTCGACGAGGGAGAGATCGTCGGAATTCTTGGCCCGTCGGGGTGCGGCAAGACGACGCTCCTGCGGGTCCTGCTCGGCCTGGAATCGGCCGACGCCGGCACGGTAGCCACTCGCCTTGAGCGCGCCGGGTACCTTCCGCAGGACGTTCTCCTCTTCCCGTGGAAGACCGCGATGGAGAACGCGGAGCTTCCGCTGGAACTCCAGGGGGTACGCCGCGACGTCCGGCGGGCGCGCGTTCGCCAGGAGTTGCCGCGCTTCGGACTTGAGGAGTTCGCCGACGCCTATCCGCACGAGATGTCTGGCGGAATGCGGCAGCGGGTCGCGCTCCTGCGTGCGGTCCTGACGGGAAGCCGCGCCCTCGTGCTCGACGAGCCGTTCGGCGCCCTCGACACGCTGACCCGCCACCGACTCCAGGATTGGCTCTCGTCACTCCTCGAGGAACTCGACACCACACTCCTCTTCGTTACCCACGATCTCGACGAGACCGTCTCCCTCTCGCGCCGAGTGGTCGTCCTGTCCCAACGGCCCGCCCACGTCGTCGGAGAGGTGGCGGTATCGCTCACCCACGCGGAGCGGAGCGATCGGCTCGGCCGCCGAGTTCTCATGGCCCGAGATCTCGTTCTCTCTCTGCTCGAAAGGGGGGAAGAGCATGTTGCAGGACAACCCGTTTGACGCCCACGCGGACGAGTACGACGCCTGGTTCGATCGATTTCCGAACCTCTACGAGTCGGAGCTCTTGGCGGTGCGTGCCATCCTGCCTCCGCGCAGGGGCCGGTGGGTGGAAATCGGTGTCGGCAGCGGCCGCTTCGCGTCCCGGCTCGGCATCGACCTCGGAATTGAACCGTCGGAAGCGATGGCTCGCCTCGCGCGGGCCCGCGGCGTCAAGGTCCTCGCCGGCTGCGCCGAGGAGATTCCCCTCGAGGAGGCCAGCGTCCGCGCCGCGTTCCTGATCACGACGGTCTGCTTCCTCTCCGACCTTCCGCACGCCTTCGCCGAGGTGCGCCGGATCCTCCGGCGAGACGGCGCCGCGGTCATCGCGTTCATTCCTCGGGACAGCCGGTTTGGTCGCCTCTACCGCGAGAACGCGAACGGCGACACATTCTTCTCCCACGCGCAGCTCCGCTCGACCAACGAAGTGACCGAGGCGCTCACCGAAGCCGGATTCCACGTGGACCGAATCCTGCAGACGCTCACCGGCGACCCGGCGACGGCCGACGCCCGGGTCGAGGTTCCGTCCTCGGGCTCCGACCGCGGCTCCTTCGTCGTCGTTCGCGGACGCACGTCGGGATCGCGGCCCGCCTGAGAGGAAGCTTGACAGAACCCGCTCGACGTTCGTAGCATGACGCCATGCCAACGGAGAAGTACTTCCTGATCGTCAACCTCATTGCCGGACGGGGACGCTGCAAAACCACCTTCCCGAAGGTGAAGCAGGCGCTGGACCGACTTCCCATCGAGTACGACCTGCACTACACAAACGAGCCCCTCGAAGCCGTCGACGTCGCCAAGATGGGCGTCGAGGCCGGGTTCACGCGGATCGCGGCGATGGGCGGCGATGGAACGGTGAACGAAGTGGCCAACGGCCTGCTCGGAGCAAACGTCACCCTCGGGGTCATCCCCGCGGGAACCGGCAACGACTTCATCCGCATGATGGGCATTCCGTCGGATCCCCTCGCGGCGCTCGACGTTCTGATCCACGGGAAGGAGCGCTCGATCGACATCGGGCAGGTCGCCGAGGACCGGTACTTCGTCAATGGTCTGGGAATCGGGATCGACGCTCAGGTCGCACGCGACGTTCTCGCCATGCAGAAGCTGCGCGGCGCTCCCGCGTACCTGTACGCGGCCGTCAAGGAGGTCTTCCGCTTCCCGGCCTTCGCCGTCCGCCTCCAGTCGGAAGGCTGGGAGGCGAGCGTGGATTGCCTCTCACTTGGCATCGCGAACGGCAAGTACTGCGGCGGCGGGTTCATGCTCGCTCCCCGCGCCGTCATCGATGACGGACTCATCGACGTGGCAGCGATCGGCGATTTCCCGAAGCTCGAACGGCTGTACCGCCTGCCGCAGGCGCGCGCCGGGAAGCACATCAACCTGCCCCAAGTGCGATATCACCAGGCGGCCGAGGCGACGATCGCATCCGAAGAAGAACTCATCGCTCACATGGACGGGGAGCCGTACAAGCTACCATCCGGCCCCTTCCGAGTGCGGGCCGTTCCCCACGCCCTTCGCGTCCTGGTCCCGAACGGCTAGCCGCGTCCGAACTTGCGGTCCAGCTCGTCGCGATCCAGCTTCACGATAATCGGGCGCCCGTGCGGGCAGCTGTACGGATTCGCGCACTCCATGAGCTGAGCGACCAAAGCCTGGGCCTCGATCAGGGGCAGCCGCTCGCCGGCTTTGATCGCGGCGCCGCAGGCGAGTTCGCGCAGAATCCCGTCGTACAGGGTCTCCTCGACGCCGGCCTCCTCGCGGAGCCGTTCGACGAGCGTCTCGACGACTCCCTGGAATCCTCGCGGTGTCTGCTCGTCGGCGAGCCGCTGTGGGTACTCGCGCAACAGGAACGTCCCTCCCCCGAACTCCTCCAGCACGACGCCGACCCGCTCCAGAACGGCGAGGTTCGCCGACAACACCGCGGCCGCCTCGAACGGCAGCTCGACGCGAGCCGGAAGGAGAAAGAGCTGACGAACGATTCCCGCGTCGGCGGCCTCGGCCTTGAGCCGCTCGTAGAGGATCCGCTCGTGCGCGATGTGCTGGTCCACGATCTCCAACCCCTCCGGAGCCTCGACCAAGAGGTACATGTCGTGGAGTTGCCCGACGACGCGTCGGTCGGACTCTACCCTCACTTTTCCGGCCTCTTGCGCAAGCCGCGAGCCGATCCACTGCTCGTGCAGGTCAAGCGGCAACGGCCGCGACCCCGTCGCCGTGAGGTGCGGAACGCCGCTCACCGGCGTCGGAGTCGGCTCCGCCGTTCGGACACCGACGGGGATCGCTCGGTTCGGCGACGAGAGCGCCTGATGGAGCGCGGATCCGAGCGCATCCTGAACCTCCCGGGCATTGGAGAACCGGACTTCCTCCTTTCGCGGATGCACGTTGACGTCCACCCGCTCCCGCGGCAAGTCCACACAGACCACGGCAATCGGAAAGCTGCCGGGACGCAAGATCCCCCGGTACGCGCTCGCCAGCACGTATCCGAGGCCGCGGTCGCCCACCAGGCGACCGTTGACGACGAACAGCTGATCCCGCCGGTTACCCCGCTTCAGATCCGGCCGGCTGATGCACCCAGAGATCCGGATCTCGCCCCGCCTCCCATCGAGGGGGATCATCCCCCGTGCGACCTCCGTTCCGTACACCTGGCTGATTCGATCGAGGAACGAGGAGACGCGCGGCGCGGCGAAGACCTCGCGGCCGTCGTGGGCGAGCACGAAGCCCACGTCGGGCAGCACGAGCGCGAACCGCTGGACGACACGGTTGATGTGGAGAGCCTCGGTGCGCGGCGTGCCGAGGAACTTCGCGCGGGCCGGAAGGTTGAAGAACAAGTCGCGGACTTCCACGGTCGTTCCCGGAGCGCGCGACGCAGGAGTAAAGCCCGCCGCCGCCCCCCCCTCAATCGAGAGCGCGTGCGCAACGTCTCCGGATGAAGAGCGAGACGTGATGCGCAGCCGTGAGACGGCCGCGATGCTCGCGATCGCTTCCCCGCGGAAGCCGAGCGTGGCGATTGAGAGGAGGTCATCCTCGGTTCGGATCTTGCTCGTCGCGTGCCTCTCCCCGCACAGGCGCAGGTCCGCCTCGCTCATGCCGAGACCGTCGTCTCGGACGGCGATCGACGTCACCCCCCCCGCACTCACGTCGAGCTCAATCGAGTGGCTTCCGGCGTCGATGGCGTTCTCGACGAGTTCCTTCACCACGGAGGCCGGACGATCGATGACTTCGCCCGCAGCGATCTTATGCGTGAGCTCTTCAGCGAGGCGCTCGATGGGCATGCGAGAAGGCTACTCGATCCGCCGATCCCTCACAATTCGCTTGGTTCGCCGCGCGGAGTTGGGCTATCGTTCTCGTACCATGCACACGATCTCGAGCCTCCGCAAGACCCTCGGTCTGGCGACGACAAATCAAGTTCGAAACCGCATCGACTCGATTCGCGACGTCCTGGCGCCCAACCTCCGGCGGGGGCCAAACAACCAACTCCTCGTCAGCGACGAAGGGGTCGCCCTCCTTCGCCAGCTTCAGGAGTTGTACGATAGCGGACTAAGGATGACCGAGGCGAGCGAGGTCATAAAGGCTAAGTCTTACAGCGCTGGAATGTCCGATGTTCTGGTTTCGCCCGGTTCTGCACCGATCCGCACAACACAGCAGGAGGGAACGCAGCGCCTCATTCGATCGCTGCAGGATGAAATCGCATTTCTCCGCCATCGCGTCGCTATTCTGGAAGATCGGCTTTCACATGAAACCGACTCAGCCGACAATCCGAAGCGCGAACCTTGGTGGGCGCGGCTGGGGGAGGACGTCGATGTCGCTTAACGTACCGCTGCAGGGGAACGAGATCTTGGGCCGCGTCCTTGAGAGGATCGACGCTTCGGAGGTTGTTCAGGCGTACTGGGCTGCTTCGAACATCACGGCCATCGAACGACTGCGAATCAACGATCACGGCCCGGTGCACATCCGGATCATGACGAACATCGCGCTCAAACTGCTTCGGCTCCTCGTTGCCGCGCAGATCACGCCGAACGCGGTCAAGGACCACGACCTGCGCCCCGAGGACGCGGAGGTGGTCGTCGTGCTCGCCGCGGCGCTCCACGACGTGGGCCACGCCATCCATCGTCTCAACCACGAGCAGCTCTCGCTCATTCTCGCCGCTCCCCTCATCGACGAGTTCCTCGCTGACCTCTACGATGTGCGGACGGCGACGACGCTCAAGGGGGAGGTGCTGCACGCCATCCTCACGCACCAGCGTGACATCGAACCGCTGACGATCGAGGCCGGCGTCGTGAAGGTCGCCGACGCGCTCGACATGGAGTCGGGCCGGGCACGGATTCCGTTCTCCACGGGTGGCCCGACGATTCACTCCGTCTCCGCCATGGCGATCCGCAAGGTCCGGCTTTCAGCCGGCGAAACGCGACCGATCAAGATCGCGATCGAGATGTCGAATTCCGCGGGGATCTTCCAGGTCGACAACCTCCTCGGCGAGAAGCTGAAGCACTCGACCATCGCCCCGTACGTCGAGGTCGTCGCCGAAGTCTCTGGGGAAGAGAAGAGCATCGTCCAGCGCTACTCGATCGAGTAAAACGGCCCGCAAATCGCCTCGCGCCGCTCAGCCCACCCCTGGAAGGGGTTCGCCGACCCTCCGGGGATTCCATCGCTGGCCCGTCCGGCCTCCCTAGGTCCGCGATATCCCGTTTCCGTCTGCGTTTCAGACGTTGTCGCAACAAAAGAGCCCTTTTGTTGCGACAGTTGTCCCGCCTTGCCGGCCGTGGCGCGGCTACGGTTCACCCGCCGAGGTTCACTCGGGAGGAAGCCAGACCATGCCACTCGAGATCACCTACGAGGACTTCATGAGCCCCGAGCAGGTTCGGGCACTCAAGGACTACTGCCGCCAGCGAGCCGAGAGCTCCTCGACGGACGGCCGAGAGAACCCGGTCCGCGACTGGGCCATCCTCCACGTGGCCCTCGACTCCGGCCTGCGGGTGTCCGAGATCTGTGCCCTCGAGCTCCGCGACGTCCTCCTGGACCCTCTCCACGCGGCGCTCATTGTCCGCGACGGCAAGGGCGGAAAGAAGCGAGGCGTCAAGATGGGGACGGCGCTTCGCGATCACCTCGCCCAGTTCATGGCGTGGAAGGCCGGAGTTGGCGAACCCACCTTGAACCCCTCTCCGCTCTTCGTCTCCGCTCGCGGCGGTGCCCTGACGCGCACCGCCGTCTACCGGATCTTCCGCGGCTGCGCCGACGACGCAGGGATTCCGGACCGCTTCTCGATCCACTCGTGTCGGCATACGTACGCGTCGATGTTGTACCGCGCGTCGAGCTTCAACCTCCGCCTCGTCCAGAAACAGCTCGGACATCGATCCATCCAAACAACTCAAATCTACGCCGACGTTCTCAACGAGGACGCCCTTGTCGCGGTGGAGAACCTTCCGCAGTAGAGAAGGGCACAACCGCCGTCTGTTGTAACCCCGCCACCCGTGCCGGATAATACGTCGGTCCCCTCTCGCCGTCGGATGACCTATGATGAGAGCGGTGAGAGGTATGAGGTTTTCTCGTGTCTTGAAGCGAGCAGTGCAGGTAGCTGCGCTTCTTTCGCTTCTTTTTTCTCTTGCGATCCCCGCCGTGGCCGCGGTCACGCTCAAGTCGCAGTTCGGCTTTGACGGCCAGCTGATTCGCTTTCGCTATGCACCCGTGCGCGTCGAAGTGGCCGGGCTCACGGCACCCGTCGAAGGCCACATCGTGGTCAAGCAGTTCGTCGGTTCCGACCCGTCGAACCCGGTCCCTGTCTCACATGAGATCGCCCGCGGTCGCTTGGAGAACGGCATCTACCAAGCCGCACTCCCGGCCTACGACCTCCTGCTCCCTCTGCTCGTCCAACTCCTCGGCCCCGACGGCGAGGTCCTCGCATCCACGACGGAGAGTGTCCGCCAGGCCGTTCGCGGCCTTCCCTTCATCGTGGTGGCCGGCGATTCCCGGTCGCTCGGCGGGACCGAGTCCATCGTCTCTGCGTCCGAGCTCCCGTCCGATTGGTGGGCCTACGAGCCCGTCCAAAGCCTCTGGCTCACGGAGCCGCTTCTCGATCAGGCCGTGTGGGAGGCTCTGGGTGAGTGGGTGGCCGCCGGCGGTTCGCTCGTGCTCTTCTCCGGCTCGGACTTCTACCAATGGGACTGCCCCGCCGCCCGCGCCCTTCTTCCCCTCTCCGCTCCGACGCTACGCGAGTTCGCGCCCGGAGCGTTTCTCCTCACGGGCACGCCACGCACGGGCGCCCAAGTTCTCCTCAGCAAAGATGCCGAGCCCTTGCTCGTGCGGATCCAGCACGGCGCGGGCCACGTCTCCCTCGTCACCACACGACTCCGAGACGTGACGGACGCTGATCTTCAACGGATCGCCGCCCGCATCCCCGCCGCGCGCCGCCTCGTCGCCGTCGACCACCTCACCCAGGAGGCGCTGAACAACACCCGCGTCGTCCGCCCCCTCTATGCGTTCGCGCCAGTCGTGGTCGTGGCCGTCATTCTCGGCTTCGTCGCCTTCCACCGCAGAGCGTCACGCAAGTCGTTCGCTGCGCCGTGCGCCCTCTTCCTGGCGGCGGTCGCCGCCGTGACGGTTGCGTCAGGTTTCTATGTAAACCGAGTCGGAAGCATCGCCTATAACTATTGCATTACTACGTCCTTTGCAGTTCAGACGTCGTTCACAGCGATCTGTGATTCGTACGCTTTCTTCTCCCTCGGGTCCACGTCGGTCTCGATCGACCACGACAAGCGCCACTTCCCGATTCAGGCTGATGTGTGGGTTACGACGCGGAGTCTGTACGCGCTCGACAGCGCCCTGACCCAGACGACGTTGGCGCTTCCTGCGCGCACGCGCCGCTTCGTGCGCGCGTGCGGAACGGAGGGAGCGAACTGGCGCCTCCTCGTAACGGAGGACGACCGCACCTTCCGAATCGAGAATCCGGAAGCCCGAGGGGCGCAGGCCGCTCTCCTCTTCCTGGACGGACTGTTCTACGAAGTCCCCCTCGTCGACGGAAGACCTCGCGAGGCGTTCGCTTTCGTCGACCTGCACCACGTGAACGCGTCGTTGATGACCGAGCAGGAGTTCCTCTTGTACACGAGCTGCGCCGACTGGCTGGCGACGTCCGCGGGGACGTGGCTTCTGACCTACGAGGAGTCGTCCGAAGTCACTTCGGGTGAGGAGATCCCCGAGAAAGTGAGCCTCGTCCGGATCGAGATCGCTGAAGGAGAACGAACGTGAAGACCCACGACCTCTTCTTCGGCCGAGGCGGATACGCCGCGACGCTCGTCCTTCTGATCGGCGCCGGGCTGGCCCTCGTCTTGTCCATGCCGTGGGCGGGACGCGTCGCTGACTTCTTCCTGTTCCCTTGGAGTCCCACTCCGGCCGCGTTCTTCTTCACCCTCGCGGCGCTCGGCGCCGTCCACGCGATGAACCGCGGCGCCGCCGTCGAGCCGCTTCCTCGGACCCGACGTAGGCAGCTACTCTCCCTGCCCCTGCAAGTGAGCTTCGTCCAAGCCCTTGTTCTTCCCAACGTTGCGATCTGCACAGTCCTTCTTCCCGCCCGCCACGCGGGCCTGCTGTGGATGGCCTGGGGATACCTCGGCCTGGTCAACGTCGCTCTCGGCGTCATCTCGTTCCGCATCAGCGCCCGCTGCTTCCACCGCGCCCGCCATCCTTTCTTCCCGCTGCTCTTCGCGGCGTGCGCGTACAACCTCCTTCCCCTCCTCTTCCAGTTCGCCCCCGGTCCGGTCCAGATGGCCGCGCTCGTGAGCCCGGCCGCCGCCCTGTGGACCATGCTCGCTGGGGACGAGACGTGGGGCGCGCTCCTCTTCTCCTTCCTCGTTCCGTTCGCCCTCGGTCTCGTCCTCTTTGTTCTCACACGGCGCCGCATCTCCGAGGAGGGGCATGCTCTCCGCTAACCTCTTTGCCCAACTCGAGCGGCGCGCCCGGAGGGTCCGCGGAGCATCGTGGGCCGCGAAAGCGTGGGCCGTCACGGCGATCACGACGGTCCTCGCAGTCCTTGCCGCGACGCTCGGGGCACCCGCCTTGACGTCGCTTGCCCGGACGGCGCTCGGTGCCGTGCCTGCGGCGGCGGCCGTCGTGGGCTACGTCCTGGGCCGCTGGCCCCGCCCACAACTCCCCGGACTTCTGCTCGCCGTGGACGAGCGCCTGGGGCTCGAGGCGCGCCTGAGCGCGCTCTACGAGCTCGCGCGGCACCCCGGCCCCACCGCCTTCGCGGCACGGATCGCTGCGGACGTGGAGCGCCTCGCTCCGCGGTGGAGGAACGGCATCCCCGTCGGTCGCCGGCCGCTCGCCATGGCGCTTACCGGCGCAGCCCTCCTGGCCGCCGGATTCGGCCTCATTCCCTTGCTCGGCAGCCCGGCGGCACCGGCCGCCGCTGCCGCCGCATCCCAACCCACGGACTCCGCATCCCCGCCCGCCACCGCACAGGTGAGCGGCGCCGCCCCGCAACCCCAAGAGGCGCCGACCGCAGGCGAAAGCCAGCCATCCTCTCGCGCAACGGCGCTCCCCGCGCGCTCGACCACTCTCCGGGACATCCTCGCGGAATTGCGGCCGTTGGGCGGTGCGTCCGGTTCTCCGTCGGCAAGCGGGTCGGAAAGTGAGGGTCGGAACGCCGACCTGCGTCGTGACCTCGAGCGGCTGAGCGAACGGCTTGACCGCGCTCCGAGCCCCCTCGACGAGGCCGAGAAGGAGACCCTGCGGAGCTACGTGGCCGAGAAGTCACCCGAGCGTCGATCGGAGGTCGACGACGCCGTGGCCGCCTCGAATCTCGACGAGCTTCGGCAGACGATCACCCAGCTCCTCGCAGAAACAGCGCCGGGAGAAGAGGCCGAGAGTAGCGCCGCAATCTCGCACCTCGCGCCTGAGGCGAGCCCACAGGACGCGACCCAAGAGACCCCGCCCCCTACGTCGCCGCCCACCGGTCCCACGGCTCCCAGCTCGGACCGGACCGGAGCGGGAACGCTGGGAGACGGCTCGACCTCGGGCCCGGAGTCGGCGTCCTCGGAACCCCCGCCGGTCTTTGAGAGTTCCAAGGTCCGCGTCTTGCCGGTCTCGCCGCCCTCCGTCCTCGGCGCGAGCGGCGCGTACTCCGAGTACCTCACGGTCGGTGTCCCGGTCGAGACCCCGCAGTCAGGAGAGACGGCGGCGGGAGATGTGGCCTTCAACTTCAATCGGATCGACTCCGTCCTCTCGGGGCGCAACGTCCCGGATGGCGCTGTCGACACCATTCGCACGTACTTCGAACGAATCACGAAGGAGAACCCATGACGACGGAAGTGAGACTCGAGGAGGCGCAGAAGACGTTCGAGCGTCTCGAGCGAGCGGTCGCGAAGGTCATCGTCGGACAAGAGCCCGTCGTGCGGTCGACGCTCATTGGGCTCCTGTGCCGCGGAAACGTGCTCTTGGAGGGAGTCCCGGGGTTGGGCAAGACCCTTCTTGTTCGAACTCTTGCGCACGCGCTCGGGCTGCGGTTCTCGCGGATTCAGTTCACCCCCGACCTGATGCCCGCCGACATCCTGGGCACGAACATCATCGGGGAGTCGGGAGGGGCGAGGCGTTTCGAGTTCTCCCGCGGACCGATCTTCGCTCACATCGTCCTCGCCGATGAGATCAACCGCGCCACACCGAAGACCCAGTCCGCACTTCTCGAGGCCATGGAGGAGCGAACCGTGTCGGTGGGGGGCACAACCTATCCCCTGGACGAGCCGTTCATCGTCCTCGCGACCCAGAACCCCATCGAGATGCAGGGGACGTACCCCCTCCCCGAGGCCCAGGTCGACCGATTCCTGCTCAAGGTCAACGTTCCCTTCCCGTCACTTGACGAGCTCGTTCGCATCACGACGCTGAACACCGAATCGTCGACCATCGTGTTCCCGTCCGCCGTCGCGTCGGCGGACGACGTTCTGGCCGCCCGGACGGTGGTCCACCAGATCCCGATCGCCGAGGGGTTGAGGCAGTTCGCCGGGCGCCTCGTCCTCGCTACGCACCCCGACAGTGCCGACGCGCCCGAAACAGTCCGCAACTACGTGGAGTACGGTGCGAGTCCCCGCGCCGCTATCGCCCTGATTCGGGCTGCGAAGGCCCACGCATTCCTCTCCGGCCAGGTCCACGTCCGCCCCGGCGACCTCGAGGCCATGTTCCTCCCCGCGCTCCAGCATCGGATCATCCTGAACTTCCGAGGGGAAGCGGAAGGGGTCACGCCGTCGGGCATCCTCGCCGAGGTCTGGCGGAAGGTGCCGGTGGCCTGATGCAGCAGCTGATCGAAGGCGGATTCCTCGAGCGGTGGGCGAACCTCCGGTTCGCCTCGAGGCGCCGCCAGGCCGGCCGCTTCACGGGATCGCACGCCTCGCCGCGTGCGGGGATGAGCATTGAGTTCGCCGACTACCGCGAGTACGTCCCCGGCGACGACTTCCGCTACGTGGACTGGAACCTGTACGGCCGACTCGATCGCCTCCTCGTCAAGACGTTCGTCCAAGAGGTCGATGTCCCCGTCTACTTCCTCCTCGACGTGAGCGGATCGATGCGCCTCGGAATCCCGCAGAAGGCGCACTACGGAGCGCAGCTCGTGCTGGCCCTGTCGTACTTGGCGCTACGCAGTCTGGACCGAGCCGGAGTCTTCCCTTTCTCGGATCGTCCGCTCGACTCCGCACCTCCGCGGCAGGGAATGACCCAGTTCAGCGCGATCCTCCGTCTGCTCTCGGCCATCGACCCCGACGGACGCACATCGATCTCCGAGGGCGTCGCCGGATTCCTATCGCACACGCGGGAAACTGGACTCGTCGTTCTCGTGAGCGACTTCCTTTCTGCCGACGACCTCCGGGATCCGCTCGCCCGCCTCCACCATCGCGGCGACGAGGTTATCGCCATCCAGGTTCTCGACCGGGAGGACATCGACCCCTCCATCACCGGACAGGTCCACTTCGTGGACGTCGAGACCTCGGATCGGGTCAACCTTGCCGTCGGTTCGAGCACACTGGATGCCTACCGAAAGCGGTTCGAGGGCTTCCAGGCATCCCTGCGGAACGCCTTCCTCCAGCGGGGAATCCCCCTGTTCGTTGCTCCCACGGACAGGCCGCTCGAGGCGCTGATTCACCAGGATCTGCGTGCGGGAGGCATTCTCGAATGACCTTCGCCCATCCGGCGGCTTTCGCACTCCTCTCGGCTTGGCTGCTCGTCGTCTTTCTTGCGGTCCTCCAGACCCGACAGCGCCGCCGTGAAGTCGGAGCTCTGTTCCTCTGGCAGGACCTCCACGGCTCCCCCACCGCGCGGACACGGAACCTCCGATTCCTCCTTGATCCGCTTCTCCTTCTCCGACTTGCGTGTGTCCTGGCCTTCGCGCTCGCACTGGCGCAGCCGGAGTGGGTGGTCCGCCGCCCCAGCTTGGGCAGCCTCGCCGTGGTGATCGACGGCAGCGCCAGCATGCGGACGACCACGGACGGCGGGCGACCCCGCTACGCCGACGCCGTGGACCGCGCGCTCGAACTCCTGGCCGACACGTACGCCCGGTCCGTGGCCGTCGTCCAGTGGACCAGCGCGCCCGTCGTCCTCGCCGCCGGCGGGTCGACCCTCACGCAGGGGCGATCCGCCCTGCGCGCGTCCACTGCAACCTGGCTCGGGGATGGCACGGGCGCCGACCTCGCACGCACCCTCTCCGCGGTCGGCGGACCCACGCGCTTCGAGCGAATCGTCGTCCTCACCGACCATCCAATCGAGTCGCCGCCGTTTCCGGTAGAGACCGCCCTGGTCTCCGGGGGAGAGAATGTTGCCATCACGGCGTTCACCGTCCGCCCAAACGTCGACGGCACCGGAGTGAGCGCCTTCGTCGAACTGCGAAACGACACGGGGGACTTCCAGGATGCGAGACTCCAGGTCGGAGACGAGTTCCGCAAGACCAGCCTCGATGCGTTCCTCGAGCCCGGCGAGACGGCTCCCTATGTCGTCCCGTTCCCCGGATCGCGGGGATCCCGTTTCACGGCCGCCCTTGACGTACCCGATGACTACTCCGGCGACAACGTCCGGTACTTCTCGCTCGAGCGCTCGATCGTCCTCCGCGTCCGCTGGCTCGGCGCCGAGAGTCGATTCCTGTCCGCCGCACTCGAGTCCGTGCTTCCGGTCGTGCGGGTCGAAGGCGACGAACCGGCGGATCTCACCGTCGCCTACGACACGACGTTACCCGCGCTTCCGCCAGGACATGCGCTGCTCGTCCACTCGAGCGTCGAGGGAGTCGTGACGCTCGACGCCGCAGGGTCGTCCCGCGGCACGGCAGCCGCGTGGACCCCCGATCACCCGCTTCTCGCCGGCGTTCGGGCCGAGGACATCTTCGCCGAGCGTATGCCGACCGTCACCCTCTCGGTTCCGGCGAATACGATTCTCGGCATCGGCACCACACCGCTTCTGTTCGAGATCCCCGACCCCGATCGATCGATTCTCGCCCTCACCGCCGATCTGTTGGCCACGAATCTTCCGATCACCGTCGACTTCCCTCTCCTAATCCGAACCTTCGTCTCGTCCCTCGTTCGGACTGAGACCGGCCTGGTTCCCGAGTGGGTTCACGTCGGCGACCCCGTGCCCCTCGATCGCGCGGGGACGGCGGCGAACGTTCTCGACCCCAACGGCCAGCCTATTCCTCTCGCCGCCGGGCAACGCGCGTTCCTTCCCGACGCACCCGGGGAGTACACCCTGGTCGTCGGTGAGGACCGCTATCCCGTCTCGGTGAACGTAGAGCCGAGCGAGTCCCTCCCCGCGATCGACGGGTCCGCTTCACTGACCGGCGCTCCCCTCACGGCGTCACCCCGGAAATCCTCCGCCGCTGCGGCACGCCAGACCGCGGCATTGTGGCCGGCTCTCGCCGGGATCGTGTGCGTTCTTCTGGTGCTCGAGCTCGCCCTGACGCGTCGAAGGGCTCAGAGATCCGGGAGGTCCGCGTGATTCGCTTCGGACTCCCTGTCGCGCTGGCCGCCCTTCCTGCCCTCGCCCTCGTCCTCGTTCTCCTGCGCCGCGGCGCGACGCGCCGCGACGTCTTCCGGTACGCCGCCCTCGCGCTCGTGGCGCTCGCGCTGGCCGACCCGCGGCTCTCGGTTCGCGATGCCCGAAACAAAGTGGTCTTCGTCGTCGACCGCTCGGCGAGCGTGATGCGTACGACGAGCGATCGTGACGTACGAAGTGCGATCGACGCCGTCGTCGCCGATCACCCGGACTGGAGTTACGGCGTCGTCAGCTTCGCCCGCACATCCGACGTCGACGCTCCGCTCGGCGGGACTCCCGTGCTCTCCGCCATCCATCCAGATCCATCAGGGTCCGACGTCAGCGACGGCATCCGCCTTGCGCTCTCTCTCATGCCGCCCGGGGCAGCGAACCAGCTCGTGGTCCTCAGCGACGGCCGCTTCTCGTCCGACCCCATCGCCGCCGCCACGGCGGCGCAGCTCGCCTCCGTGCCCGTCAGCGCGGTCGCCCTCGGCGGACCGCGCACGGATGACGTTCGCCTCTCGGGATTCGAGGGCCCCCAAGAGGTCTCCGTCGGCCGCCCGGCTGCGTTTGTCGCCCACGTCGCCAGCGATGCCCCCGGGCGGGCGACGCTGGCCCTCTACCGCGGCGGGCAGCTTGTCGAAGCTCGGAACGTTCAGCTGTCCGGCTCTCTCGACTCCTTCACCTTCTCCGATGCGACGGCCGAGGCCGGGTTCTACGAGTATCGCGTCGTCGTGAAACGGGAAGCAGATTCCATTCCCGAGAACGACGCACGCTCCCTCGTCGTGCGCACGATCAACCACCCATCGGTTCTCCTGGTCGACGTCCGCGGCGATTCCGCCCTCCCCGAGCTTCTTCGGTCCGTCGGCGTCGACTTCGTTCAGGCTCCGTCGATCCCAACCCTCGCGGCGCTCGCCGACTACCGGCAAGTGATCTACGCCGGTCAAGCGCTCCAGGACCTCACCGGTCGCCAAGTCGACGCCCTCACGCAGTACGTCCGGAACCTCGGCGGCGGATTGCTCGTCGTTCAGGGCGACCGCGAGGTTCGCGGGTTCGAGGCCGGCCCGATCGAGCCCCTGCTCCCGGTGTCCTTCTCCGTGCCGGAGGAGGGTCGTTCTCCCAGCATGGCGCTCGTCTACCTCCTTGACCGCTCCTCGAGCATGAAGGAGATGGCCGGCGACCGCGTCAAGATCAAGGTTCTTCGGGAAGCCACCGTCGCGAGCCTGCTCCTGCTTCCGAGCGACACCCTCGTCGGCATCATCGGCTTCTACGATCAATACGACTGGATCTTCCCCCTCCAACGCCTCGGGGACGGAACCAACGCCTACCGCGCGGTGGCCGCACTCGACGGGTACGGCGGAACTGATGTGTACTACCCCCTGGACGACGCGATCGACCAACTGATCGCCACTGACGCCCGCGTGAAGCACGTGCTTCTCGTCTCGGACGGGCAGACGACCGAGACCGGCCGCGACTATCCCCAGCTCCTACAGAAGCTCGACGCGCACACGGACATCACCCTCTCCGCCATCGCCGTGAGCCGCAACCCGAACGTTCCATTTCTGCAGAAGCTCGTGGACCACGGCCGCGGAGCCCTCTACTACGCCGCAGACTTCGTGACCTTGCCCCAGGTCACGATCCAGGTGACCCAGCGACTGACCCGCAGCCGATTCATCAACGCCGACACGGCCGTCGCGGCCTCGGCGGGAGCGCTGGCGGACCTGGGTGCAATTCCCTCGGTGCAGGGCTACGTTCTCACCTACCCTCGAAGCGCCGCATCGACGCTCCTCTGGGCGGGCTCAGATCCACTCCTTTCCACGTGGAGGACCGGCCTGGGAAGCGTGACGGTGCTCAACATCGACCTCGCCGCCGCTTGGTCGCGCGACTGGTTGGCGTGGAGCGGGATGCCCCGCCTCTTTGCGGAGATCCTGGAGACCACGTCGCCGCTCGTAACCGCGACGTCCGGCATTGCGCCCCACGTCGACGTCAATCCGTCCACGACCACCGTCCTGCTCGACGCCCGAACCCTCGCCGGCGAGTTCGACAACTTCCTCCAGCTTGGCGGCACCCTCGTCCCGACGGAAGAGACCGTCCCCGCGCCGCAGGTCGCACCCGGCCTGTACCGAGCGCGCTTCCCGACGCCCGCGGAGGGTGCGTACGCGCTTCTCGTCCAGGAACGCGGGGCCGCCCGCTCCTTCTCGGTTCCGTTCTCCGTCTCCTACTCGCCTGAGTATGAGGCGTTCGGCGTCGACCGCGACGCTCTCGCCGAGCTGGTTTGGGCCACCGGAGGCTCCCTGCTCGACGAGGAGCCCGCCGGGCTCACGCCCGTCCGGTCGGCCCGCGCCCAGCGCGAGACTCCGCTCTTCCCGGCCCTCCTCGGACTCGCCCTGGCGCTCTTCCTCGTCGACCTGGGGATTCGGCGACGCGCGGCGTCGCGCGAGCTGAGAGCCAGCGGCTCGTCGGGAACCGCCGATTGAACGTCCCAAACGGCATCCCTATAATCCCACCAGGTGCGGGGAGTGGCGCAGCTTGGTAGCGCGCCTGCTTTGGGAGCAGGAGGCCGCTGGTTCAAATCCAGTCTCCCCGAGTCGATCGAAGGGGGTTCTCTGCCGTGACCGAATCGTCGCCCCATCTCTCTTTGTACCGCCGATGGCGGTCGCAAACCTTCGCCGAAGTCGTCGGGCAGGAAGACGTGGTGCGCACTCTACGCAACGCCGTTGCTGCTCGCGAGACGGCTCACGCCTACCTCTTCGCCGGAGAGCGGGGCGTCGGCAAAACGTCGGTCGCTCGCATCCTCGCTCGGGCGATCAACTGCCTCGAGCCCGCAGGCGGGGAGCCGTGCAACGTGTGTGCCAACTGCCGCGCGATCCTCTCGGGGCGGTCCCTGGACATCGTCGAGATCGACGGCGCGTCCAACCGCGGCATCGATCACATCCGCAAGCTGCGAGAGGAAGTCAATTTCGTCCCCACCGACCTGCGGATGAAGGTCTACATCATCGACGAAGTCCACATGCTGACGAACGAAGCCTTCAACGCGCTCCTGAAGACCCTCGAGGAGCCGCCGGCCCACGCGGTGTTCGTCTTCGCCACGACGGAGCCCCACAAGCTACCCCGAACGATCGTCTCGCGGTGCCAGGCGTTCGAGTTCCGACGTCTGCCGGTTGACAAGATCCGCGATCACGTCCGCCGCGTCGCCGAGTCTGAGAAGATCGCCCTTGAGGACGGAGCCTGCGAGCTGATCGCACGCCGTGCCAACGGCGGGATGCGGGACGCCCTCGTCATGCTCGAGCAGGCCGCAAGCCACGAAGCCGGGCCGATCTCGGAGGCCGCCGTCCTCGACCTGCTCGGCCTCGCCGGCCGGGACACCCAGGAAGCGTT
The DNA here is from genome assembly GCA_026390345.1 of Candidatus Bipolaricaulota bacterium. Taxonomy (GTDB): domain Bacteria; phylum Bipolaricaulota; class Bipolaricaulia; order UBA7950; family UBA9294; genus JAPLGD01. The sequence goes on from JAPLGD010000062.1 coordinate 28,660, forward strand.
CATCCGGGCCCTCAAAGAGGGTCACCGCGGCGCGATCCTCGCCACCATTGAAACCCTCGTCGAGCGCGGAAAGGACCTCGACCTCTTCCTGGCCGACGTCATCCAGCTCCTCCGAGACCAGGTTCTCCGCGGAGGTACTGAAGGCCCGCAGGCCGTCCGCGTCGCTCAGGGTCTCCTCGACATCAAGACCGACCTCTTCCGATCCCTCGATCGCCAGGTGCGACTGGAGATCGGCGCACTCGCACTCGCCGAGTCGCTCGCGCGCCCCGCGCCACGGCCGACGACGCGCGAGTCCGACGCCACCACGACGTCGACCTCCAAGCCTTCCGCACCTGCCCGCGTCCGGACAGACCAGGAGACGAGAACGGCCCGCGCTGTCCCGCAAAGCGCCGCAGAGCCCTCTCCGAAGCCCGCCGCCCGCGGGGAATCCAGCGCGCTAGAGAAACCGGCCCACAAGGCCGCACCGAAACCCGACCCGCGAACCGCTTCGAGCACCGACACCGGAAAGGGGCAGGCCACACCCGCGCTCGCCCCGGAGTTGGAGGCCCGGTGGGCCGCGATGCTCAGCGAGGTCGAGAAGGATCGCATCGCCATTGCGGCGTACTTGACGGAGGCGACCCCGTCCACCGACGGCTCCCGCCTCGTTCTGTCATTCCACCCCGACCACACCTTCCACAAGGAGAGCCTCGAGAAGCACGAGAACCTCCAGTACCTTGCCGGGACGGTGCGCCGGATCTTCGGAGACGCGTTCCACGTGGAGGTTCAGTACGACGAGAACGTCGTTCGCAAGCCTCTTCCCCGGGACGTCCTCCTCGAGAAGGCCCGGCTCGTGTGCGAGGTGTTCGACGGGAAGATTGTGAAGGAGGCATTGTGAAAGGAATGGGCAACCTGGCCAACCTCGGGAACCTGATGAAGCAGGCCAAGAAGCTCCAGGAGGACCTTGAGCGCGCCCAGGCTGAGATCGCTCAGTTGAAGGTGGAGGCGACCGCCGGAGGCGGGATGGTGACCGCCACGGTGAACGGCCGCGGCGAGTTGCAGAAGCTCAAGCTCGAGAAGGAGATCGTTGACCCCGAGGACATCGAGATGCTCGTCGATCTCGTTGTGGCCGCCGTTCAGGAGGCGCAGCGAAAGGCTCAGGAGGCCACCCAAGAGAAGCTGGGTCCACTCACCCAGGGCATGGGGGGCATGGGGGGAATGCCGGGAATGCTCGGTCTCTAGGGGACAAGCGTCTCTTGCGCGGCCCCCCCGCCGCCCCGTATAGTCGGCAAGAGACCGATCGCATCGCGAGGGGGACCGTGCTCAACGAAATCCAGCAGCTGCTCAGCGTCCAGCGCGCCGACCAAGCGCTCCACGAAGCCTCCTCGCACGTCGACCGCCTCCGAGCCCATCGCCAGCAGACCGAGGGCCGGATCGAACAGGAGCGCGCCCACGTCTCGTCCCTCGCCGATCGTTTTCGGCAGCTGGAGGTCGAAAGCCACGCCAAGAACCTCGAGGTCGACGACCTCGACATGAACATCCGCAACTACCAGAAGCGCCTGGACGAGGGAATCATCTCGTTCAAGGAGATGGAGGACCTGCGGACCAAGATCGAGATGGAGAAGGGGCGCATCAACCGGCTCGAGGACGAGGCGCTCGAGCGGATGGATTCGCTCGAGGGTGCCCGCAGCGCTCTCGCCGTAGCGCGGTCCGAGCTCGGCGGGAAGGAGGACGCCCTGCGGGCTCAGATCCAGGACGTCGACCGCCAGATCGAGGCGGCCGTCGCGCAGGTTGCCGCCATCACAACGGAGCGGGCGGGGCTTGTCGCCGCGGCGCCCCCCTATCTCTTCGCTCAGTACGAAGCCCTGCGCACCAAGTTTCCGAACCCCATCGCCGTCCTTGATCGCGGAACCTGCGGCGGCTGCAAGCTCCGTGTGAGCGGCAACACCGCGGAGCGGGTGCGCGGAGGCATGGGGATCGTCACGTGCGAACACTGCTCACGCGTACTCTACCTCTCCTCGGACTGATCCTGGCCGCTCTCTCCACGTCCTCCGTTGCCCAGAGCGGACTGCCGCGCCCGATCGGACAGCTCTCGGACTATGGCGCCGCTCTGAACAGCAGCGGGCGCGAAGAGATCAACGCTCGCATCGCGCAGACCGACAGGACCCTGGGCGTGAAGGTCTACATCCTCGCGAGCTGGGAGAGCCCTCAGCCGGACGTCGAGAGCTTCGCCAACGCGGTCTTCTCTGCGTGGGGTCTCGGATCGAGTCGATCGCTTCTCGTCGTCTTCCTGCGGACCGGCACCGAGTGGTCGGCAAGCGTCGTCGCGAGCGCGTCCGTTCGAACGCAGTACGGGGCGATCGCGGACAGCCTCGAGCACCGCATGGCCGACCTCATCCTGCACGATCGCGTCGAGGAGGCGATGCTCGCCCTGTTCGACGGGTTGGACGAGATCAAGCGCCCGACCAAGATAGCCCCCCCGAAGAAGACCAGCTCCGCAGGGTCCCACGGCCTGTCCCCTGTGGTCTCGATCCTCCTGGTCGCCGCCGGAACGGCGGCCCTCGTTATTCTCATCCAGCGCCGCGTCTGCCCGCGGTGCGGCTTCTTCCTCCGTGCGTCCCGTCGGCGAGGCTTCTCCCGCACGCGCGGCAAGGTATACTCCTGCAGCCGTTGCGGCTTTCGTCGTCAACGTTAGGAGAGAGGGTCAGGGAGACGCCGGTCGCCGGGTTCCCCGGCGGCTGGAGGAAAGTCCGGACTCCACAGGGCAGACCACTGAGGAGATCTCAGCAGGGGCGACCTTGGGAAAGTGCAACAGAGAGCAGACCGCCGATGGCCCGCCTCGCGCGGGCACAGGCAAGGGTGAAACGGTGGTGTAAGAGACCACCAGCGGCCCGGGCGACCGGACCGGCTCGGTAAACCCTGGTCGGAGCAAGGCCAAGTAAGAAGGCGCTCGAGAGCTGCCCGCTCAAGCCTTCGGGTAGGCCGCCAAGACGAATGTCTCCCCGCGACAGAATCCGGCTTATCGACCCTCTCTCCTTCGTCGGTTGACCCCGGCTCCGAGGCTGGGACGCCGTCGCCGCCGTGCTTGCTGCACGCCTGGCCCGACCTTATACTTCGCTCTCGAACGGACGAGGAGGCGGTTCCGATGGTGTTTGACTATACGAGCCTGCTGATCCTGCTGCCGGCGCTCGCCCTCGCGGGCTACGCCCAGTGGAAGGTTCGATCGACCTACAACCGCTATTCGACCGTCGAGGTCACGCGCCGAACGACCGCCCAGGAAGTAGCGCAGCGCATTCTCAACGCCGAGTACATCCAAGACGTCACCTTCGAGGCCATCGACCGACCTCTCGGCGACTACTACGATCCGCGGAAGAAGGTTCTGCGCCTTTCGGCGCCTCAGTCGAGTTCCATCGCCGCGATCGGCGTCGCCGCCCACGAAGCCGGGCATGCGATCCAGCACGCCAAGAAGTACGCGCCCCTCGCGATCCGGTCGACCCTCGTCCCGGTTGCCAGCTTCGGGTCGCAGCTTGCCTTCCCGATCTTCATCGTCGGCATCTTCGCGCAGATCCCAGTCCTGATGACAGCCGGCATCGTCCTCTTCTCGGCCGCCGTCCTGTTCACGTTCGTCACGTTGCCCGTCGAGTTCAACGCCAGCCGCCGCGCCGTCCATGCCCTCGAGCAATCGGGCGTCGTGACGACGGAGGAACTCGGCGCGGTCAAGCAGGTCCTGTCTGCGGCCGCGCTCACGTACGTTGCCGCAGCGGCCATGGCCGCGCTTCGGCTCGTTGGGCTCCTCTTATCGGCAAACCGCCGTCGATGAAGCTTTCCCCCTCTCTTCTCGCCGCCGACTTCGCGGACCTCTACCGCGAAGCGATGTCCGTCGCGCCGCTCGCGTCGAGCCTCCACTGGGACGTCATGGACGGCCACTTTGTCCCCAACCTGACGTTTGGGCCCCCGGTCGTCAACGCGCTGCGAAAGAAGCTTGACCTTCCGTTCGTCATTCACCTGATGATCGACCACCCCGTCGAGTACACACCCCAGTTCGACGTCCGGCCGATGGACACGATCATCGTCCACGTCGAGTCGACCGACGGCGCTGATCGAGCCCTCGACGCGGTTCAGGCGGCACAGGCCCATGCCGGGATCTCGTTCCGCCCCGCGACCCCCATCGATCGGCTCGAGCCGTACTTCGACCGCGTCTCGACGGTCCTCGTCATGAGCGTAGAGCCCGGATTCGGCGGCCAATCCTTCCTTCCCGACTCCCTAACTCGCATCCGCGAGCTCACGAGGCGGATCGGCGAGCGGCCGATCGAGATCGCCGTCGACGGCGGGATCCAAGTTGGCAACGTCCGCGACGTCGTGCGCGCTGGCGCGGACGTCATCATCGCCGGCTCCGCCGTGTTCGGAGCCAAGGACCGGCTCGCAGCCATGCGACAGCTGCTCGAGGCGGCGCGGTGACCGACCAGGAGTGGATGCGGCTCGCCATCAACCTGGCGGAGCTCGGCGAAGGAGACGTCAATCCGAACCCGCTCGTCGGAGCCGTCGTCGTCCGCGACGATCAGGTCGTCGGCCGCGGCTATCACCGCCGCTTCGGGGGACCCCACGCGGAGATCCATGCGCTCGACGAGGCCGGCGACGCGGCCCGCGGCGCCACCCTCTACGTCACGCTCGAACCGTGTTGCCACTACGGGAAGACGCCGCCTTGCACGGATCGCATCCTCCAGTCGGGGATCCGACGCGTCGTCGTGGCAGCCGCCGACCCCAACCCGGTCATCTCCGGGCGCGGTCTCGCGACGCTGCGCGCCGCGGGAATCGAAGTGACGGAGGACGTTCTCGCCGAGGCCGCGCTCCGGCAGATTGAGATCTTCCGGAAGTACATCACCACGGGGCTTCCGTTCGTCCACCTGAAGCTTGCCACGAGCCTCGACGGTCGCATCGCCACGAAGACCGGCGACGCTCGTTGGATCAGCAGCGAGGCGTCCCGGATCCGCGCCCACCAACTCCGCCGCCGCCACGCCGCAATCCTCGTCGGCATCGGCACGGCGCTCTCCGACGACCCGCGCCTCGACGTTCGCCACGTGTTCGGGCGGAGTCCCACACCCATCGTCCTCGACGCCCACGGCGGTCTTCCGCTCACCGCACGTCTCCTCAGGACCGGGCTTTCGCCGATCGTTGCAGCCTCCGCGGTGCCGCCCGAGCGCCGGTGCGCACTCGAACAGGCCGGGTGCCGCGTGTGGGAAATCCCCTCCCCGGAGGGCGGCGTCGACCTTCCGCTTCTCGTCCGCCGCGTGGGTGAGGCCGGCCTCGACTCAATCCTGGTCGAGGGAGGGGGAGAGACGGCGGCCTCGTTCCTCGCCGCCGGCCTCGTCGACCGCGTTTCGTTCTTCGTCGCGCCTCTCCTCATCGGAGGCCGGGACGCCGTGCCGGCCATCGGAGGCCTCGGCATCGATCGCGTCGAGGACGCCGCGCGGCTCGTCGACGTGACGACGGAGCCAATCGACGGCGACCTTCTCATCTCGGGGAGGATTCCGCCGGGGCCTAGCGCGGCCGCGCCGCGCCCTTGACGTAGCCGTGCGCGGCGAACCAATCGACCGCGCGGCGCAGCGCTTCCTCGATCGGTGTCGAGGGGAGTCCCAACTCACAGCGCGCCTTCGTCGGATCGTAGTACATGGCGTGGTGCGACATGCGGATCGTGTCCGGCGTCATGCGCGGGGTCGTCCCCGTCACGCGGCACCCAAGAGCATTGGCGTACGAGAGGACGAGGATCGGCCGATACGGAACGCGAACCCGCGGCGCCGGGAGTCCCGTGACCTGCGCCAGGATCTCGAGCAGCCGCCTCATCGTTACGTTCTCGCCGCCAAGGATGTACCGCTCGCCGATTCGCCCCCGCTCCGCGGCGAGGACATGGCCTTCGGCGACGTCCTCGACGGCGACCACGTTCATCCCTGTCTCGACGTAGGCCGGCAAGCGCCGGTTCAGGAAGTCGACGATCACCCGGCCCGTCGGCGTGGGCTTCACGTCCCAGGGTCCCACGGGAAAGGACGGGTTGACGATGACCACGGGAAGTCCGCGCCCCGCCGCCTCGAGGGCCACCTGTTCGGCCAAGTACTTGCTCCGCTTGTAGGCTCCGACCATGCGGCTCGGGGTTGCAGGTGTTTCCTCAGTGACGACCTCGCCTTTCCCCGGCACGGCGAGCGCAGCGACGGAGCTCGTGACGACGATCCGCCTCGCCCCCGCCTCCTCCGCCGCGTCAAGCACATTCCGCGTTCCCTCGACGTTCACCTCGTAGACGAGATCCGGGTCGCGAACCCAAAACGAGTAGAGCGCGCCAACGTGGAACACCCGCTCGCACGACCGCACCGCGGCGCGGAGCGAATCTCGGTCTCGCAAGTCCCCGCGAACCACATCGACCGGCAGCTCCGCGATGTTCGAGAGGTCGGAGTCCGAGCGGGCCAGCACGCGGACCTCGTCGCCGGCACGAAGGAGCGCACGAACCACGTTCGCTCCGATGAACCCAGTCCCACCGGTAACCAGCGACGTCATCCCGCGTCCGTCCTCCCTACGAAGCGAAGAAGGCGAGCAACGCTCGCCTTCCCGTTCTGTGGGCGAAGCAGGGCTCGAACCTGCGGCCTTTCGGATGTGACCCGAATGCTCTCCCAGCTGAGCTATTCGCCCTCTTCTACCTCAAGGCGATCGGCGAAGCCGCCCGCTTTCCGAGTGGCAGAGCCATTCGCCCTCTTCTACCTCAAGGCGATCGGCGAAGCCACCCGCTTTCCGAGTGGCAGAGCCATTCGCCCGTCCTACTCTCAGAGCGAACAGCGTAGCCGCCCACACATCCCGAGGCGGCGAAGCTATTCGCCCGTTCTACTCTCAGAGCGATCGGCGAAGCCGCGCGTCCCAATCTTCGCGGCGGAGCCATTCGCCCGCGCTCCTCCTAGAGCATGCCGAAACTCGACCCGCTCTGCGTACGCCCGCTATTGTACTACGAGTCTCGACCGAAGGGGAGAGACTCGCAAGCCACTCGGCGCAGAACGCCGAGCGGCCATCAAGCATCGAACTTGGCGTTCTCCAACATGTCGGCGAGACTCTCGCCCCGGCGTTTCCGCGTGATCTCCACGAGGCCGAGGGCCGTCATGTCGACGAAGTCCGCCGAGACGCGATCCTTCTTCAGCTCCTCTTTCACGCGGTCGGTGACCTGCTCGATGTGCGTCGGATCCTCCATGTCGACGAAGTCGACGACGATGATCCCGCTGATCTGGCGTAGCCGCAGTTGCCGCGCGATCTCCGTCGCCGCTTCCAGATTCGTGTTCAGGATCGCCGCCTCCTGGTTTCGGTGACGGACGTCGCCGCCGGTGTTGACGTCGATGGCGATGAGAGCCTCCGTTTCATCGATCACGAGCGACCCTCCCCCGGCGAGCGGGACCCGCCGCGAGAGGCTGTCCTGGATCTGCTGCTCCACGTTGTGCTTCGCGAACAGGGGGTCCGATCCCTTGTGAAGCTGGATCCGATCCTTGAACTCCGACAGCTGCATGTAGTCGAGGAACGAGACGATCTTCTCGTAGAAGAACGGGGAGTCGACGACCACTTCGCTGATCTCCGGCCCGAGCCGGTCGCGCAGCACCGTCTGAACCAACCCCATGGCCTTGTACAAGAGCCGCGCCCCGTTCGTCGTCTTCGAGGCGTCGACAACGCACTCCCACGTCTCGACGAGCAGGTGGTAGTCGCGCTCCAGCTCCTCGTCGTTCGCCCATTGGGCCGCCGTGCGCGCGATCATCCCTTCACCGTCGCGCTTGAGGGTTCGCGCCACCCGGCGGATCCGCCGCTGATCCCGCACCGACTCAACCCGGCGCGAGACCCCGAGCCGATCCTCGGTCGGGAGGTACACCCAGAAACGCCCCGGAAGGCTGATCTTCATCGTCCCCTGGGGATTCTTGCTCCCAATCCCGTCCCGCCGAACCTGCAGCGTGACGAACTGCCCAGGCCGCAGGAGCTTGTTGATCGGGACCCCGGACTGCCACGGCTTGAACCCCTTCTCAATCAAGTACGGATCGTTGATCTCGCTCTGGGAGAGGAAAAGGCTCTTTCGCTCGCCGACGTCAACGAACGCCGATCCGAGGCCCGGAAGCACGTCCTCGACGCGCCCCCGATAGATGTTCCCAACCAGCTTCTCGTGCGATGGGTGCCCGTAGTAAATCTCCATCAGGCGACCCTCTTCGAGAAGGGCGACGCGTGTCCTCTTGTCGCCTTCCTCAGTCAGGTCGACCGAGATCAGAATTCTCTTGTCGTCGATTTCAGCACCTTCTTTCCCTCATCGAGTCCCGCCAAGACCTCGGCGAATCGTCGACCATCCCTTGGATCCTTCAGGTCGGGGGCAATCTCTACGAGCGGAGCGAGGGCGAACCGTCGCTCGTTCATCCGCGGATGGGGTATCGAGAGATCGGACTCGTCGATTCGCAGCGTCCCGTAGAGAAGGATGTCCACGTCGAGCGTGCGCGGTCCGAAGCGCACCGTAGGGATCCGCCCCTCGGTCGCCTCGGCGTCCTTGCAGGCCGCGAGGAGCGCCCGCGGGGAGAGCGTCGTCGCGCCGCGAGCGACGAGGTTCAGGAACCAAGGCTGGTCTGCGACCCCGACCGGCTCGGTCTCGTAGACCGACGACCGGGCAGTCCATCGAGTGCCGCTCTGCTCCATTCGAGAGAGTCCGCGCTCGATCCGCTCACGCCGGTCCCCCAGGTTCGATCCGAAGAGGATGTACACATCCACAGGATCTAGGCCCGCCGCCGGCTCAGTTCGACCATCGTCCATGCGTTCGGCCCCAGGTTGGCCGCGGAGAGCTTGCGGACTTGGATGCGGACTTCCGAAATACGCTCGAAGCGATCGAGTAGCTCGTCAGCAATCGCACCGGCAAAGGACTCGATGAGGTGGAACGTACGCCTCCGGTTCACTTCGCAAACGCGCTGCACAACCGCATCGTAGTCGACGGTGTCCGAAAGCTCGTCCGTCTCCACGGCCTGCGCGAATAGCCCGCGCATTTCGACATCCACGGAGAAACGGTTCCCCGCCTCCTGCTCCTGCGGGTAAACGCCGTGCGGCCCTTGAAGCTCAATCCCCCGAACCGCCAGAACGACGTCTCCTGACCGGGACGGAGCACAGCCGGGCTTCGTCCCGTCGCACCCCCGCTTGGATCGCGCGGCAGCATCCACCGCTACCCCTTGACGGCCTCTTCCTTCGCCACGTCGGCGAGTGCGGCGAACGCCCGTTCGTCGCGGACCGCGATATCCGCCAGCATCTTCCGGTTCAAGCGGACGCCGCGACGCAGAATCCCCCCGAGGAAGGCGGAGTACGAAAGCCCGTTCAGCTTCGCGGCCGCTCCGATGCGGGTGATCCACAGTCGTCGAAAGTTGCGCTTTCGCAGCCTACGGTCGATGTAGCTGTTGCGCAAGGCGTGCATGACCGCCTGCTTCGCGATCTTGTGCGACGTCCCTCGCTTGCCCTTGAACCCCTTGGCGAGACTCAGAATCTTCTTGCGGCTGTCGAGTCTCTTACTCCCTCCACGCGCTCGTGGCATGGTCTTCTCCTTCGCTTTCCGGGGAGCTACTTCCAGAGCATCTTGTTCAGCATCTTCTTCAGCCCGCCGGTCACTTCCTTCGGCATGCGAGCGTGTCTCTTCGCCTTCGAGCTCTTCTTCACGCTCTTGTGCCAATAGTTCGACATCATGTGCCTGAGCTTACCGGTCTTCGTCCGTGTGAATCGCTTCTTCGATGCAGAGTGCGTTTTCTGCTTCGGCACCGTACGTCCTCCTCCCCAAGGGGCGGTCAGGTATGTTGCGCAGGAACGATCATGATCTGAAGGATCTTGCCCTTGGCCATCGGCTGCCCTTCAACCCGGGCAATGTCCTTGACCTCTTCCTCCACCCGCTTGAGGAGGTCGTGGCCTCGTGAGGCGTGAACGATCTCTCGCCCGCGGAAGAAGATGCTGATGCGGACCATATCCCCGTGAGATAGGAACTCGCGAACCCTGGCGAGCTTCGTCTGGAAATCGTGCTCGCCGATCTTGATCGTGAACTTGATCTCCTTGAGCTTGGAGCGATGCTTCTGCTTGCGCTCCTTCTTCTCCTGCTGGTAGTGGAACTTGCCGAAATCCACCAGCCGGCAGACCGGCGGCGTCGCCTGGGGCGCCACCTCGACCAAGTCGAGCCCTTTTTCCTTCGCCAACGCGATGGCCTGTTGCGTTGGCAGCACACCGAGGTTCTCTCCCGTGTCGCCGACGACGCGAACCTCGGGCACGCGAATCCGTTCGTTCACCCGCAACGTCTTGCTATCGATCCTGACCTCCTGTTCCGTGGGATCTCGCTGCAACTCCTACCCGATACAACCCGCGTTCCTCGATGTACCGCGCCACGCTTCGAGGAACCCACGCCTCGATCGACTCGCCGCGCGCTACCCGGTCGCGGACGGCCGTTGACGACAGGTCAACCTCGCCCATGTCGAGGACGTGGATCGACGCGACATCAAACGGCGGTCTCGCGAGGAAGGAGAGCGAGATCCCGGCGCGCGGCGCAACAACAAACGGCACGCTGTCCAACAGGGCCTGCGGCTCCCTCCACGTTTCAATCTCCGACATCTGGTCCGCTCCGAGGATGAAGCAGACCCCTTCGGGGCAATCTTCCTTCATTGCGCGGATGGTGTCAATGGTGTACGAGGGTCCGTCCCGATCGATCTCGATCCGCGAGACGGAGAGCGGACGCCGCCCGGCGGTGGCCAGACGGGCCATCTGGTACCGATCCTCGCTCGTCACGCCGTCGGAGACGCTCTTCTGCGGCGGAATCCCATTCGGCACGAAGACGACTTGCGACAGCTCGAACTGTCGCATCGCCGTTCTCGCGACCGCAAGATGCGCGTTGTGCGGCGGGTCGAACGTGCCCCCGAGGACGCCAACCCTACCCTTCAAGCTCGAACCCAAGCTTCACCTCGCCGATCTGCACTGCGGCTCCCGGCTCGTACCCCAGCCGTCGAAGCTCCTTCGTCACGCCCATCCTGCTCAACCGATCGGCCAGATACTCCTCCGCGTCTCGGGAGGTGAGCACCAGCTTCCGAGCCAGCGTCTCCACTTCCTGGCCGGTGACGCGGAATCCGTCCCCGTCCTTCTCCACCCGGAACCCCGTCTCCCCGTGGAACTGGTACACGCGTCGGCGAAGCGGCGAGGGTGCAAACAGCTCCTTCTCCCGCTCCGCGACCAAGACGCGATACACGCGCTCGACAACGTCCCGGACGCCGCTCATCGTCGCCACGGACATCGGAACGAGGTCGACGCCGATGGCCGCGAAACGCTCTCGAAGCGCCGCGACCTCTTCGGCGGAGATGAGATCAATCTTGTTCCCTGCGACGACCTGGGGTCGCGCGCCAAGCGCTGGAGCGAACGAGGCGAGCTCGTAGTTGATCTGGCGGTAGTCGTCGACCGGGTCGCGTCCGTCAAGCCGGGCCATGTCGACCATGTGCAAGAGCACGCGCGTTCGCTCCACGTGGCGAAGGAACTGGTCGCCCAGCCCCCGCCCCTCGTGCGCACCCTCGACCAGTCCCGGAACGTCGACGGCGACGAACTGATTCCGCCCATCTACGTCGACGACGCCAAGGTTCGGCACGAGGGTCGTGAACGGGTAGTCGGCCACCTTGGCCCGCTTCCCCGAGATGGATGAGATCAGGCTCGACTTGCCGACATTCGGGAACCCGATGATGCCCACGTCGGCGATCAGCTTCAGTTCGAGCCGCAGGGTCTTCGACTCACCGGGAAGCCCGCGCTCGTGCAGCCGTGGCGTCGTCCGCGTAGAGCAGGCGAAAGCGTCGTTCCCGCGCCCGCCTTCTCCTCCCCGCGCCAGGAGAACCTCGTCGTTCACGAGCGCGAGGTCGGCGAGGATCTCGCCGCCGGGCTCGCGCACGACCGTCCCGACCGGGACGTGAACGATGAGTTCCCCGCCGCCGGCGCCGTTCTGTCGGTTCCGGGCGCCGCTCGTCCCGTCCTGTCCCGCGAACAGCGGGCGGTTCCGAAACGAGTACAGCGTAGACATGCTCGGCGTCGCCCGCAGGACGACGTCTCCACCCGGTCCGCCGTTTCCCCCGTCGGGACCTCCCCGAGGATTGTGGCGGCTTGACGCAAAGTGAATCACCCCGCTGCCGCCCCGTCCGCCGCGCACGCGGATGGTTGCTTCGTCAAGAAACATCGGTCGTCATGGGGATGATCCCGGTCGTGCGGAGGTCAAGCAGTCGGCGCGGCGGGCAGTACACTGATGTGCTTCTTGCCCCGCCCCTCGAAGTGAACGTATCCCGGAGCGGTAGCGAAAATCGTGAAATCGCGTCCAATCCCAACGTTCGTCCCGACCGCGAACTTCGTGCCCCGCTGACGAACGATGATGGTCCCCGCCTCCACCCATTCCCCGCCGAAGCGCTTGACCCCGAGCCGCTGGCCCGGACTGTCGTGCACGTTCTGCGTGGATCCAGTACTCGTCTTGTGCGCCATCGTTTCTCCTTACAACACCTCAACGCCGACCGCCGCGTCGTGGACGACGAGGTCATCCGGGCAGTCCCGCTCCAACAGGCGGAACCCGATCGCAAGCGTCTCGAGCACCGCATCCAGCTCGCGGGCCAGGTGCGGGTCGCTCCGGTCGACAACGAGGTCCATCTCCTCCGAAAGGGAGCTCTCGGCCTGGACGTGCAGATAGTCGGTCAGCGCCGCGGACCCCGCCCGCAGGAGCTGGAACACACCGATTCCGGGTAGCGTATCAGGGGAGAGCCCCCGAGCCACGAACCCCACGATGTGGTTCGTCTCATCCCGCTGCACCAGAATCTCGCCCAACCGTCCCCCTATCCCTCGATCGACGTGATCGAGGTCGCCATGTAGCCCTGGCGATGCCCTTGCTTCTTCCGGTACCCCTTCTTCGCCTTGTACTTGTAGACGATGATCTTGTCGCCGCGGCCGGTCTCCTTGACCTCTCCCACGACCTTCGCACCGTCGACGTAGGGCGTGCCGATCTGCACGCCGTCATCCGTAGCAAGAAGGAGCACCTTGTCGAACTCCACCGTCTCCCCGACTTCGACGCCGGGCAGGAGTTCGTGCGCGAGCAGCATCCCCTGCTCCACTCGGTACTGCTTTCCTCCAGTCTCAATCACTGCATACATCGATGGTTCACCCCAATCTGGGTCTGATTCTAGCTGTCGCGATCTGCGTTTGCAACAGGCTACCCAACAGGCGTCCCGGGTTCGACGGGACGCTCGGGGCCGATCAGAGCGAGCGGCGAGCCCTGGGCCGCGAGCAGCATCGCTTCCGATTCGATCCCGCGGATCGTCCTCTTCTCGAGGTTCGTGACGACAACCACGGACTTCCCGACGAGCTCCGTGGCCTCGTAGCTCTCCCGAATTCCCGCCACACACGTGCGTGCCTCCGTGCCGAGATCGACCGTCAGCTTGTACAGCCGGCTTGCACCCGCCACCGCCGCCGCCTCGCGGATCACACCCACCCGGAAGTCGAGCTTCGAGAACTCCTCAAACGACACCGCCGCAGGAGCCGTCCCGGGCGGTGTAGCCCCCTTCGCGGTCACCTGGCCGCGAAGCGATTCGACGTCGATCCGCTCGAGGAGGACGCGGTCCGCCGTCACGCTCGCTCCCCCGAACGGCCGATCGAGGTCGCCCCATGTGGGAGCGTCGACGCGCAGAACGCGCAGCACGGACGACGCGAACTTCGGCACGTACGGCAGTAGGAGAATCGCCAGGCCCTTCACGAGGTGCGCCGCGCTCGTCACCGCCGATCCGTCCTTCGTCGCCCACGGCCGCTTCCGCTGGAAGTACTCGTTTCCGAACACCGCCAGGTCGCAGGCGCTTCGCAGCGCGGTCCCGAGGAGTCCCGCGTCGATCGCTTTCTCGTAAGCCGCGACCGCCTTCGCCAGCCGCTCGACGACCTCATCGTCCGCCGGCACGTTGGCGATAACGCCGCCCTGATGCGTCTGAACGAACGACAGCACCCGGTTGATCAGGTTCGCGACATTCGAGATCAGGATCCCATTGACGGCCTTCTCGAGCTCCTCCCACGAGAAGTTGACGTCCCGCGCCTCCGGCCGGTTGTAGAGGAGGTAGAAGCGCCAGAACTCGGGGTCCATGACGCGGAGCGCCTCGTCGCAATACAGACCCACGCCTCGCGTCTTCGAGAAGCTGTCGCCGCCGATCCAATTCAGGTACTCCGTGGCCGCAATCTGGTCCGGCAGGTGATACCCGCGGCCCGACGCGATGAGCTGTCCGGGAAAGATGAGCGAGTGGAACGGGATGTTGTCCTTCCCAATCGTGTAGATCTGGAAGACGTCGTCGCCGAACCAGAAGTCCTTCCACCGCTCGCCGCCACGGAAGTGCTCGATCACGGCCGAGACGTAGCCGAGTGCCGCCTCGCCCCAGACGTAGATGACCTTCCCCTCGGCGCCCTCGAACGGCGCCGGGATTCCCCAGTCGATGTCGCGGGTCATCGCCCGCGGCTTGAGGCCGTCGTCGATCATCTGCTGCGTGAAGAGGTGCACGTTCCCCTGGAACCCGCGCGACGTGACGTAGGACTTCAACGCGCGGGATAGCTTGGGAAGGTCGAGGTACCAGTGCTTCGTCTCGCGGAACTCGATGTCGCTCTGGCCGCAGAAACTGCAGGTCGGTGAGACCAACTCCTCCGGCTCGAGGATCGATCCGCACGAATCGCACTGGTCGCCGAGGGCGCTCGGGAAGCCACAGCGGGGACACGTCCCGCTGATGAACCGGTCGGCAAGGAACCGTTGGCAGTGCTTGCAGTAGGCGCGCGATTCAAGTTGCGTCTTGATGTACCCGTTCTTCTCGATGTCGAGGTAGATGTCATGAACGAACCGCTTGTGCGTCTCGCACTCCGTCGTCGTGTAGTTGTCGAAGGCAATCCCGAAGGCCTCCAAGATGTCGCAGATCTTCTCGTGGGTTCGCGTTGCGAGTTCGAGCGGGGTGATCCCGAGCTTCCGCGCCTCGAACTCGATCTTCGTGCCGTGGGCGTCGGTCCCCGACACGTAGACGACCTCTTTGCCGCGCAGTCGGTAGTAGCGCGTGAACACGTCGCCCGAAAGGAGCGAGCTCACGAGGTTCCCGAGGTGGGGAATCCCCGAGGCATACGGCCATGCGCTACAAACCAGAACTCTCGACTTGTCCACCGCCGCCTGCTTCCACGCTTCCAGAGGATGTTGCGGATTATAGCGGCACGGCCCGACCCGGCAATAGCGCGCGGCCGGCGTGAGGGCGGTTGCATCCCCCGCGCGCAGCGGGTATACCGGGACGACCATGAACGTCTGTCCGGAAGAGACCTCGCCCCCAGATGCCGGCCCGAGCGTCACAGTGAAGGTGTTCGGGGGATTGCGCGACAGCGCGGACCGCTCGAGCCTCCGCGTGCCGATCCGGGCAGGGACAACGGTCAACGACCTCCTGTCGCTGCTCGAGATAGCGCAGCCTGCCCTCGCAGACGCGCTCCGGCGGGGCCTTTCGGAAGGCTACTTGAACGTGCTCGTCAACGGCCGCAACGCCCGCTTCCTAACGGGCGGGGCCACCGTACTCGCCGACGGAGACGCCGTCGCGTTCCTCCCGCCGATCGGCGGCGGCTAGCACGCTCTCTAGAAATCGATCGCCACGGTCAGCGCAAACCAAGCCCCGTTGTACCACGTTCCGGACTCGGTGAACCCGCCGGAGTACGACACGGACAGGGATGCACTCCACATCTTCGAGAAGAGCACCGTCGTGTCCCCGGACACCGTCCAGCTGGCGTCGGATTTCTCGTCTTGGTGGGACCAGTCCGCCGACAGGTCCGTCCCGACCGTGACGGTCGGGTAGGGGCTCATCGCCACGACCCCGCTCGCCGATTGGGGCGCGGCGAGGCTCGCGACCCAGTTCGTGATGTCTCGCTGATACGAGTTGTCGAGCGTGGCCGCGACATCGGTCGCATCGCCGTACTCACAACGGAACGTCGCGGACAGCGTGTCCGAATCCCCTTCTGGAGAGCTCCACATCATGCGTCCGGTGAGCGAGTGGGCGATCGTCTCCTCGGTCTCGACGACCTTGCCCTCTTCGTTCCTGCGATTCACGACGTTCCGAGTCGCCGAGTACGTCAGCGTCGGACGGATCGAAGCGATCCCGGTGTAACCCCACGTCGACGAAACCTTCTCCGTCCACCGCTCCACTTCGGCCCCGAAGCCCTCGACGTCCGCCGTGAGCGTCGTTCGGCCCGACAGGGCCGTCCATGCCGTGCGGAGGGTCAGTTTGGCGGTCAGGGACAGCTCCTCGTCCTCCCAGCCTCCGGACAGGTCAAGGTTCGGGGTCATCTTGCACCCCTCCCAGGTGATGGCGTCGAGCGCCAGGCGAACGCGTCCGGCGTGCTCGTACGCCGCGTCGCCGTCGGGCAGCGACCGGGATCGCACGAAGTCATACTCCGTCAGCATCTCCACCCCGGCAAACGTCGCCGACCCGTCGACGCCCCACGCGAACCGCTGGCCTCCCGACCAGTCGTCGCCGGAGGTGTACACCGGGCGGCGCCACGAGACGGTCGACGTCCAGTCCTCGAGGATGTTGATGACGGCGCTCGCGCTCAGAACAGCACTTCGGCTCAGGTCGTTCGCCTCGTCCCACAGGAATGCCTCGCTCCAGTCGATCGACGCCTTCACGATGTCCCCGAAGAGTTTGTCGTCGACGGAGAGCGTGTACGACATGCGGTCCGTCTCTGCCCCGCGCGCAGCCCGGTTCGTGTCCTCGCTCTCCTGGTGAAGCTTGAACGCGATCGTCGGCCCGAAGTTGCCGGAGAACGATAGGTCGTTCTCGAGCGTCGAGCTTCGATCGGTCGCCGTCAGATCGTCGATTTCGTAGCTGTGGGAGAGGCCGAGCTTCGCGTTCGGCCCCAGGGCGACCGAGCCGTCAAGCATCCACCCGCCGTCGTCGCTGCGCGACGAGCTCCCGATCGCCCGATAGCCTTCCTGCACCCGATCGACAGTTCCTGACAGCGAGAACGCGTCGGTCGAGTGGTCGAACGACCCGCCTACGACCCAGCCCGTGGACGTGTGTTCTGCGCCCTCGGGGTCGTCATACAGGTACGGATTGGCCCCCGCGATCTCCATCGTCTCGCCGTCGTAGGCCACCTCGTCGTTGCCCATCAACCAGACCCACAACGCGTACCCCGCGTCCGCCTCGGTTCCGATCCACAGCTCCTCATCGCTTTCCGCCAGGCCCGTCACCACCCAACCCGCGTGAAGCACCGTCCCGTCCGACGCGCGAACGAGGCCATCCCCGGTTCCGTAGTAAACCTCGCCGTCGTACACGCCCACGGCGTAGACCGGGCCGCTCGTAGCGATCTCCTCGACTTCGAGGCCCTCCACGTAGGCGTGGAGCCCTTGATCGGAAGCGGCGTAGACGGTTCCCTCCTCGGCGTAGAGGGCGTAGGTCATGCCGGATGTCCCGTCGACCTCCAGCACCGCGTCCTCCACGGTGTTGTAGACGACGAGCCCATCCTCCGTTCCTACGTAGAGCCAGTCGCCGTCCAGCGCCAACGCCGTGACCCCGACCCCACCGACGGCGGCGATCGTCGTCCACGCGCTGTCGTTCTCGAGATCAGCCACCGCGACGCGCGCAACCCCAGCCTCCGTGCCCACGTAGAGCGTCGTCCCGTCCAAGAGCATCGCGTGCACGGAGGAGTCGGGAAGCCCGTCGTCGTCCTGGTAGCTCGACCATTGTGCCTGGCGATCGAACGGAGAGATCCCGTCGAGCGCGATCGCGGTCAGTCCCGCGCTCGTTCCAAGGAACGCGTACTCCTCCGACATCGCAATCGCCCGAACCGAGCGCCCCGCAAGGCCGTCGGAGGTGTCGTACGCCCGCCAGGACCCGTTGGAGAAGACCGAGAACCCGGCTTCGTTCCCGACGAGGACGTAGTCCGATCCGAAGCCAAACGCGTTCACCTGGTTCCGACGGGGCGTGCGGTTGTTGTCGTCATACGGGAACCGATCGTTCACGTACCCCACGTTGAAGCCCGCCGTGGTGTCGGGAAGTTCGACGGTTCCCGACACGCCGGCCACGATCTGCCGGTTCGGCATCGTGCTTACGGTATCCGCGTTGTCGACGGATCCGGCATCGTCCGCCGACTCCAATAGGTACAGGTCGAGGCCGAACCCCGGCAGGGGGATGTCCGCAGTGACGCCAGCGAAGTAGCGTGCGTAGTCGCTTGATCCGCTTCCGTAGACCTCGTACTCGATCTCGAGCACGTCGCTCGATCCGATCTTGGTGAAGAGCGTCACGTACCCGATCTCGTAGTCGATCGCGTAGTCGGTATCCCGGACCAAGAGCCGGCGATTGAGCAGGATCTTCTCCGTCCCCGGAACAACGGACAGTCCGAGGCTGTAGGCTCCGCTGAAGACCGTGTAGGAGTACGTCACGCGCAGCGCGGCGTCCGGATTCGACGTAACGGCCTCCGGCAGCAGGATCTCGAGGATGCCTTCGTCCACGTACAGATTGACGCCGTAGTTGGACCAGGACGCTTCGGTGATCCGCTGGTACCCGGAGCCGTCCGCGTCGAGCTCGATCTCAAGGGAGTCCTCCACCACGTCCTTCTCGCCGAGGGCGTAGTGGAAATGCATCTCGGCATCCTGGACGCCGTACAGGTCCTCGCCGACGGAGATCAATGTGTACGCCAGCACCGCTGCCAGGAACTGCGTCTCGGCGTCGCTGCCCGACGAGAACGGGTACTCCAAGTCCTCGTCCGTCGCGCCGTTGTAGACGTCGATCGCGTCCTTGATCGCCCGGCGAAGGATCGTCTCCGGCGCCACGCGCAAGACGAGGTACTGTGGCTCGTCGCCAATGACGGAGAACTCCGACGACACGAGATTCTTCCCCTCGTACCCATCGAGCGCGGCGGCGAGCTCAGTCACTCCGAACTGGGCCAGGACGCTCGACAATCCGCTCGACAAGTCAAGAACCATCATCGGTTCGTCGAGCTCCTCGACATACGTCGCCACGAGCGTGAACGACGCCAAACCCTCGAGGTTCTCGAGGTACGACGCCGTCTCGCCGCCCTCACGATCGGTGTACGAGAACACCACGGTCACCTCGGCCGTCTCACCGGTGAACGTCTTGGACTTCGTCACGCCCTCCAACTTCGACGCAATAGCCGTGATAGTCGCAATCCCCCACTCGTAGTCAAGGCGTACCCCCTTCATTTTGCGGGAGTACGTTGAGAAACTGCCCATGTCCGGCACGACAAAGTCCCCAGCCACCCCGTCAAGCTTCTCGGTGTCAAGGCGCAGGACGAGAGACTGCAGGCTCTCTTCTTCCTGGTCGTTGAAGTGCGCTTCGACAAAGATGATGCCAAGAGCGCCGGCCTCCACGTCCACAGCCAACGTCTGCTCGAGCGAAATCGACCCTGCTGACAGACCCGCCAGGGCGAGGGCAAGCGAGTCCCCGAGGCCGTAGGTGACCGTCCACGTCTTCCGCCCGCTCACGCCGCCGGAGAACCGCGAGTCCCTGCTGTCAGATGGAACGAGACGATCGGATTGTGCACAGGAGCAAGCAAGACCTACTACCAGCATGCATCCAACGACTACCAGCGGGATTACTGAGCCTCTTCGCATGCGCACCACTGTCGTAATCAGAAGCGGAACACCAGCCCGATCATGTGACTGCTGCCAAGGTCGGCCCTAGTTGTGTACGCCCAATCCACCTCAAGTCCCACGAAGCGGACTGACAAGCCGCACGCAAGCCCTGTCCCATCGTATCCCACACGGGCGCCAACTCCGCCAACCCAGGCTTCCACACCCGTTGCGACACAGGGAGACTCTCCAAAAAGCCCAATCGCGTCGAATGAAAGGATCGAGACGACGTTCTGCGTCGGCGATAGCTCCGCAGCGACGCCAAGCCGCAGCCCGCGGGCCCACTCCTCATTCCTCCCTCCGGCATAGGAGATCGGTGCGGACGCTGCTCCCTCCCAAACGAGCCCGATGTCAAGGAAGTCGACGTCCACTGAGATGGCGGGGTCGAGCGACCACCCAGTCCCTTCGAACGGCGTCGAGACGCGCAAGAACCGCCACCGAATGCCGAGCGACACCGCGCCCACCGGGACGCCCACGCCAAGGACCGCGCCCCGACAGGCGTAGCGGAAGCCGCCCTCACCTTCGTCGATCAGTCCGGAGTCGAGGAAGAGCACGCCGAACGCCGCGTACGGCACCGCCACCACGACCGCCCCCTGCCCTACGCCTCCGAACCCCGACACGTAGAGGGACGAAAGCCCGATCCCGCGGTAGCTCGAGAGACGTGCCGGGTTGTAGAGCACTCCGGCCTCGTCGTCGGCAATCGCCGTGAACGCGCCGCCCAACCCGAGCGCCCGGGCCGAGACGCCAACGCTGAATAGGTCGCCGACTCCCTCAGTAGCGGCGACGCGAATGTGCATTCCGGCGAGCATTGCCCACACAACACCAACTCCCAGAAGACACTCGAGCGTCCGGCGCGGCGTCATGACGGTCGAATCACCAGCTTCCCAACCTTCGACGTTCCGTGATCGCTCACCACTACGTACAAGTACAGCCCCGCAGCAAGGCGTCGGTCGTCCCGCGATGCAAGGTTCCAGGCATAGGTAGTGCCTCCGACGTCCAGCTCCTCCTCGAGGACGAGTCTCCCCGATACGGTGTAGATTCTCAGGACAGCCCGTCTCGTCTTATCTGGCAACGTGTAGGTGAACACCGCCACGCTGGACACGGGATTGCCACTGAGTGCGACTTCCGGGATCGCGACTTCCGAGATGGGGGGCTCTTCAGATTCCAGGCTGGCGACAGCCGCAGCGACGTCCAGCTTGCCGTATCCCCACCGGACATTGGGCGTTACGCCCGTGTACGCATCGCGGGTCGCCGTGGAAGCCAGAGTTGCCAAGACGTCCGCACCAGTTAGCGTCCCGTCAATCGACAAGAGCAGCGCAGCTGCTCCGGAAACGTGGGGCGCAGCCATGCTTGTGCCCAATTCCATGGCGTGGAACCCGTCGGGGTGAGTGAAGAGAAGCAGGGCCTCCGCGCTCACCGACAACGCCCCGCAGATCCACGCTCCGGGCGCCGCAAGCTCAGGCTTGGTTCTGCCGTCGCGGGTAGGACCTTGGCTCGAGAAGTCCGACAGGACGGAGAGCTCGTAGGACGCGGAGTAGTCCTGAGTCCCCACCACCGACGGCCACGTTGACTTCGTCGTCCATGCCCCCACGGTGATGACGCCCTTCGCGTTTCCGGGCTCGTCAACCGTCGAGACCGAGTCTCCGTTGACGATCGCCCCCAACGACGTGACCCACGCGTCGAACGTCCCGCTGCCGGAGACCTGGCGCACCGTGACGCTCCAGACCTCGCCTGCGGTCGCGCCGCTCAATCGCACGTAGACCTCGCGGTCGCCGTTGTTCGCATTCGCGCCGTCCGCGGCGTTGTCGACGTACGCCACGCCGTCGGCGGTGATGACGTACCCGCTCGACGCCCCCGCCTCTGCGGTCGCCGTCTCCCCAGAAGGCGCGGTCACCGTAACCGCAAATCGCGCTTCGCCGGGATACCAAAGCGACAGCTCCATCTGCCAATCGTCCGGCGTGATCTGAAACGTCTTCGTTCCGCTCTGGAGCGTCCCCGAGACGTGGATCGCATCGTCTCCCTCATTCCCTGCAGAGACGACGATCACGCGTCCCGCGCCGCTCGCAAGCTCCGTCAACGCCTGCTCGAAGAGCGACGTTCCGTCGTGCGGCCCGTCGTGGCCGCCCAGGCTCAGGTTGACGACCGCCGGCGCTCCGAGCGCCTCCGCCTTCTCGAAGATGTACTCGACCCCCTCGAGGATGTCGGCCGTGTAGAAGCTCGTCTTCACCGCGACGATCCAGGCCTCGGGCGCCATCCCGATGAAGCCGTAGGACGACGAAGAGCCGTCGCCCGCCGCGATGCTCGCCACGTGCGTGCCGTGGCCGCTTGAGTCCTTCTCCCGGACCGTCCCCTCGCTCGGCCCGTACCCGAACGCGAGGTCCGACTCGATGTCGTCCTGGTCGTACTCCACGCCAACCAGGCCGTACGTCTGGTCCCAAATGGCGAGGATGCGCGTCGACTCCTCGACGCCGTCCCCGTCCGAGTCGAAGCGGAAGTCGAGGTGCTCGTAGTCGATGCCCGTGTCGACGAAGCCGATGACGACTCCTTTGCCGAGCACGGCCGGCGTCAGGGCATGAACCGCGCTCCCACCGGCCGCCGGGACGCTCTTGTCGAGTGCCGGCCGGGTCTTCCACGACGGTTCGACGTAGACGACTCGCTCGTCGCCCGCGAGCTGCTCGAGCTGGGCGACGGTGACCGACAAGGTCGACACTCCGTTCCCCGAGAACCCAACCGGCGCGCCAAGGAACGACCTAGCGGCGATGGGCTCCGTCGTCTGAACCAGGACGCGCAGCCGCGCCTCCCCGGTCGGCGACACTTCGACCTCGGCAACATCGGACAGCGTCACGAGGCCCTTCGCCAAACCGTCTGACTCGTACGCGACCAGCGCACGCAACGACGGGGCAAGGCGCGACAGTACCTCCGCGCCGGACGCGACGAAGGCACTCACTAGGAAAACGATGCCCAGCACGACGGACCACCTAAGCGGTCTTGTCACGGTCGTCCCCCTCAACATGGAAAAGTATTATACCACACCCCGTGAAGCCCCTACTCTGACCGCTGTCGATGCACGCCTTCAAGCGGCCGCCAGATCTCCGGAGTCCCACAGATTCCGCTGCAGAGCGACGCAGACGCGCTCGCAGCTTCACCCACCTACAGGCTCACAGGTCACGTGTCAGTAGCCGAATGCCGTGCTAACCGAAGAGGCCTAGTGAACTCAACGAAGCGGGATCTTCTCAGCCCCCAGCAGCCCTTTACAACCGAGAACGTCGTGTGCTATCATCCCAAACGCAAGCCCGCTCGGGATCTGCGTCTCCGACGTCCCTGGGATCACGCGCCGAGAAGGCTTTGGAGGACGGCGCGCCCATCCTCCTCGAGGTCGCAAATGAACGAAGAGAAAGAAGAGAATCGCACGGCGGACACGGCGGACGACGCCATGCTCGCCTCGTACAAGCTCGCGGTCGAACGAGCCCTTCCGCGCGTTCCCGTGAAGAACGGCGTCGTCGACATCGACTCCATCTGGGTCGAGACCTCCATTCCGTTCGACATCCTCGAGTCGATCCTGCGCCGTGAAGACCTCACGATCCCCCCGAACGTCGAGAGGATCCACCTGAAGTCGCGAGCATCGCAAGGAGAGCCCAATGCCGCCCCGCGGGGACGCAAACGGCGTGAAGTTCGGAACTGACGGATGGCGCGGCGTCATCGCCCGCGACTTCACGTTCGACAACGTCGGTCGCGTCGCCGTCGCGGTAGCCGACTACCTCCGTTCCCCGGATCGCGCCTCGGCACGGATCTACCGCGACTGGAAGGTCGAGTTCCGCCCCGCCGACCGCGGCGTCATCGTCGGCTACGACACCCGGTTCCTGTCGGAGGAGTTTGCCCTCCATTTCGCCCGCGCCCTGCGCGACCGAGGCGTTCCCGTCGCCGTCAGCGAGACGTTCGTCGCGACGCCCGCCGTCTCCTACGCCGTCGTCAACCAGCGGGCCGCCGCCGGAATCATGATCACGAGCAGCCACAACCCGCCGGAGTACAACGGACTCAAGATCAAGTCCGAGTATGGCGGGTCGGCGACCGACGAGGTCACGAAGGGAGTCGAGGATCGGCTCCCGGACACCGCACCCGCCGTGCGCGACGACCTCGCCATCGAGCGCGTCGACCTGCGAACTCCGTACCTGAAGCGCGTCCGCGAGCTCGTTGACTACGAACGGCTCACCGCGTCGAAGATCCACCCCATTGTCGACTCGATGTACGGTTCCGCGTTCGGCTACGTCGGCGAACTCCTTCGCGAGGCCGGCGTGGCGTACACGCAGGTCCGCGGCTCGCGCGACGTCTTGTTCGGCGGCCGGAAGCCCGAGCCGCTCGAGGAGAACCTCATCCCGCTCCGCGCCGTCATGCGCTCGTTGGCGAGCACACGGTCGCGGGCCGGAGGCCGAATGATCGGCGTCGTCACCGACGGCGACGGCGACCGCATCTCGGCGATGGACGAGACGGGCGGGTTCATCGACGCCCACCGAACCTACGCGCTCATCCTCCGGTACCTGGTCGAGGAGCGGAAGATGCGCGGACCGGTCGTCGTCTCGTTCAACCTCTCCGACCTCGTTCGTCGCATGGCCGACGCGTACGGGCTCGAGACGATCGAGACGCCGGTGGGGTTCAAGTTCGCCGCCGAGCACCTCCTAACGCACGACGCGCTCATCGCCGGCGAAGAAAGCGGGAGCATCGGAATGCGCGGCTACCTTCCCGAGCGGGACGGCGTCCTGTGGTCGATGATCCTGTGCGAGATGCTGGCTACGTCGGGCAAGAAGGCGAGCGATCTCGTGGCGTCGCTCCACAAGACGTTCGGGCCGCAGGTCTACCACCGGCGCGACATCGACGTCGAGCGCCGCGCCGAGGTCGTCGAGACGCTCAAGGCGAACCCGCCCGACCGGTTCGGCGGCGAGGCCGTCCGCGCGGTCGAGACCCTCGACGGGCTCAAGCTGCGGTTCGCCGACGGCTGGCTCCTCTTCCGCGCGTCGGGGACGGAGCCGATTCTGCGCATGTACTGTGAAATGAGGACCCCGAAAGAGGTCACGAAGATGTTGGATCAAGCGGAAACGTTCGCACGAGGAGTCTAGACACCATGGCGGGCAAGAACATCGAGGCGTACGACTTCCACGCCATCGAAGAACGATGGCGCGACACCTGGTCGAAGCGCGGCTTCTTCCGCGTCGACACCCAGGCGAAAGAGAACAGGTTCTACTACCTGAACATGTTCCCGTACCCCTCGGGCTACTTGCACGTCGGTCACGGCCGGAACTACATCATCGGCGACGTCTTCACCCGCACGAAGATCATGCGCGGCTACCGCGTCTTGAACCCGATGGGGTGGGACGCGTTTGGCCTCCCCGCCGAGAACGCGGCGATCGACAACAACACGCACCCGCGCGAGTGGACGCTCAAGAACATCGTGAAGTCGCGCGAGCAGTTCCGGGCGTGGGGCGTCCAGTTCGACTGGGAGCGCGAAGTCACCACCTGCCTCCCCGAGTACTACCGCTGGACGCAGTGGCTCTTCCTTCAGCTCTTCCACCGCGGCCTTGCCTACCGCAAGAAGGCGGTCGTCAACTTCTGTCCGAGCTGCAAGACCGTGCTCGCGAACGAGCAGGTCGTGGGCGGAGCGTGCGAGCGGTGCGGGACGGTGCCCGAACCGCGCGAGCTGACGCAGTGGTTCTTCAAGATCACCGACTACGCCGACCGGCTCTTGAAGGACCTCGCAGAGCTCAACCACTGGCCGGAGAACGTCGTCAAGATGCAGGAAAACTGGATCGGCAAGAGCGTCGGCGCCGAGGTGACGTTCAAGGCTGAGACCGGCGACGACCTCGTCGTCTTCACCACGCGCCCCGACACCCTGTGGGGGGCAACGTTCATGGTCCTCGCCCCCGAACACCCGCTCGTCGACCGACTCACGACGAAGGCGCAGAAGGACGACGTCGCCGCGTACCGCGACTGCGCCATCCGCGCGACAGAGATCGATCGTCTCTCAACCGAGCGCGAGAAGACGGGCGTCTTCACCGGCAGCTACGCCGTGAACCCGGCGAACGGCGAGAGAATCCCCGTCTGGATCGCCGACTACGTCCTGATGACGTACGGCACGGGCGCGATCATGGCCGTCCCCGCGCACGACGAGCGCGACTTCGCATTCGCCGTGAAGTACGGGCTCCCGATCATCCCGGTCATCGCGCGCACCGACGAAGTCGCGAAGAGCCTCGTGTGGCCCGGCTCGGTCGACGCGGACTTCCCGCGCCGCCTGGAAGCGCTGTCGATCGAGTATGAGACCGAGAAGGTCGCGGGCGGCGACGGGCTGTTCGTCACGCTCCGAGGCGAGAAGCAGATCGACGCCTTCGCCCGCCTCATGCGCGAATGCATCGCCCACGGCCACTCGAACGAAATCGTCGGCCACCGGTTCCTCTTCACGTTTGAGGACGCGCAGATCGCCCTCGACTCCGTCCAGGCCGACGCCGAGATCCTCCGCCGCTGCAAGGACCTCTACCACGGGTGCGCGAAGCACCGCTCGGCGCTCGAGATGCTCTGGGGCTGCAAGTTCTATCGCGACGTCCTCTTCCACGCCGAGTACGGGACGATGATGGCGTCGGGCAAGTTCACCGGAACCCCCGGCGACCGCGCCAAGGCCGACGTCACCCGGTTCCTCGAGAAGAACGGAACCGGCAAGGAGGCCGTCAACTACCGCCTCCACGACTGGCTGATCTCCCGCCAGCGGTATTGGGGCGCGCCGATCCCCATCGTCCACTGCCCGAAGTGCGGCGAGGTGCCCGTCGCCGAGAAAGACCTCCCCGTTCTGCTTCCGGAGGCGAAGGCGATCGGCAAGATGGGGCTCAACGACATCCCCGGCTTCGCCGACACGAAGTGCCCGAAGTGCGGCGGGAAGGCCAAGCGCGACGGGGACACGATGGACACGTTCGTCGACTCGTCGTGGTACTACCTGCGCTACATCGACCCCAAGGACGCGAAGCACGCGTTCGTTCGCGAGCACGTCGACCGGTGGCTCCCCGTCAGCCAGTACGTCGGCGGCGTCGAGCACGCGATCCTGCACCTGCTCTACTCGCGGTTTATCACGAAGGCGCTCTACGACATGGGCCACGTCGGGTTCCAGGAGCCCTTCGCGCGCCTGTTCACGCAGGGCATGATCTGCCACCCCGCGTACCGCTGCGCGAAGCACGGGTGGATCCACCCGACCGAGGTCGCCGCAGGCGACACCTGCCCCAAGTGCGGCGAGGCGCTCACTGTGTCGAGCCTCAAGATGTCGAAGTCGAAGCTGAACACCGTCGATCCCGCCGACATCATCGCGCGCTACGGGGCCGACGCCGAGCGCGTCTACACCCTGTTCATGGGACCGCCGGATCGCGACATCGACTGGTCCGAGGAAGGCATCCGCGGCTCGTACCGATTCCTGAACCGCGTGTGGACCCTCATCGTCGGCCACAAGGACGACCTCGCTCCGGTGGGCTCAGCGCCCAACGCCGACGGACTCGACGAAGCCGGCCGCGCCCTCTGGCGCCGCTACCACCAGACCGTCAAAAAGGTCACTGAGGATCTCGAGGAGCGGTTCAGCTTCAACACCGCCGTCGCGGCGATCATGGAACTCGTCAACGACCTCGTCCCGTACGCGGACAGCGCGAAGCCCGACCCGGCGCTCCTGCGCCAAACGGTCGACGGCCTTGTGCTGCTCCTGTCTCCGCTCGCCCCGTTCCTCGGCGAAGAGCTGTGGCGAAAGACCGGGCACGACGGCTCGCCGCTCGAAGTCCGCTGGCCCGAGTACGTCCAGGCCGCCCTCGTCGAGGAGTCGGTGGAGATTCCGGTCCAGATCAACGGCAAGCTCCGCGCGCGGATCCTCGTTCCCGCCGCCGTTGCCGCCGACGCCGATAGGCTCGCCAAAGCCGCGCTCGCTGACGACGACGTCCGCGCCCGCATCGGCGAGCAGAAGGTCCTCAAGGCCATCGGCGTCCCCAACAAGATCGTCACCCTCGTCGTCAAGTAACCATGAGCGCAGGCAGCCGGTCCGCCGAAGGCAGCTCCAAGAATCGCGAAGCTGCCTTCGGCCCTAGCCGCTGCCCCGAACACGGCAGCGCCCCACCGCTGAACCCATCGCGATCCAGAGGCGGCCACCCCTCACGCACTAGTCGCGATGGAGTTACCACGAACCATCGCACCGCGAACTCCGTCCGGTCAAGGGGCGGCCGATCCGAGGATAGCGCAGGGGCGGCCGCCGTGTTTCTTGACCGGGACGGCGTCCTCAACGACCAAACCGGCTTCGTCAACAAGCCCGAGGACTTCAACCTCCTGCCTGGCGCCGCGGCCGCCGTTGCGCGCCTCAACCATGCCGGCATCCCCGTCGTCGTCGTCACCAACCAAGGTGGCATCGCCCTCGGGCACCTCACCGAAGACGACCTCGCCGCCATCCACGAGCGCATGGCCAAGCTCCTCGCAGCTGAAGGAGCTCACATCGACAAGATCTACTATTGCCCACACTACCCAGTACCGGGAGTCGGGAGCCCGCCAGTCGAAGGCAGTCCCGCCTCGAGCCAAGCGAGCGCAAGCTCGCTCCTAGCGGCTGCCGCGGAGACAGCCGCCATCGACCCTAGGCGCCGCCCTGTGGAGACGGCGCCCGACTGCCCAGACCGCAAGCCTGGGACGGGAATGCTCGAGAAAGCGCGCGACGACCTCGGCCTCGATCTCCGCAAGTCAGTCCTCGTCGGCGACGCCACCACCGACATCCTCGCCGGCATCCGCGCAGGGTGTCGCACCATCCTCGT
>JAPLGD010000075.1 GCA_026390345.1 Candidatus Bipolaricaulota bacterium
TCGATCGTCTCCCTCGGCGTCCTCGCGTTCTACAACGTCGTCGACGCGATCTACGTCGGGCGCGGCGTGGGAACCCTGGCCATGGCAGGCATCGGCGTCGCGTTCCCGCTCTTCCTGGTCGTCATCGGGATCGGGCAGTTCATCGGCGCCGGAAGCGCGTCTCTCCTGTCGCGGGCGCTCGGGAAGGGAGACACACGGCTTGCCGAGCGAACCTTTGGAAACGCGGTGACCCTCGGGATCGTGGCCAGTATCCTCGTTGCTGTCCTCGGGCGGCTCTACACGATTCCTCTCTTGCGGTTCGCGGGCGCGACGCCCGACGTCCTGCCGTACGCTGACGCCTTTGCGACCGTGATCCTGACCGGATCATTTGCGTTCATCTTCCCGTCGATCTTCATGTCGATACTCCGCGCGCAGGGCGACGCGTCGCGCGCCACGGTGCCGATGATCGTCGGCGGCGTCCTGAACATCCTTCTCGAACCCGTCTTCATCTTCGGCCTCCACATGGGGACGGCGGGGGCGGCGTGGGCGACGGTCATCTCCTCCGGCATCGGCGTCGCCTACTACGTCTACAACGTCCTGCAGAGGAAGACGGCGGTGCGGTTCTCGCCCCACAACCTCATCCTGACAGCGCAGACGACGTGGTCGATCGTGAGCGTCGGGGTTCCCTCGTTCGTCGGGATCTTCGCGTCGAGTGCGGCCACCGTCGTGATTAACCGCGCCCTTGGAGCGTACGGCGGAGGGGTCGCGCTTGCGATCTACAGCGTCCTCAATCGCATCGTCACGCTCGCGCGGATGCCGGTCTTCGGCGTGGCCGATGGTTCTCAGCCGATCTACGCCTACAACTTCGGAGCGGGCAACTACCCGCGGGTGATCGCCACACTCAAGCACGCGCTCACCCTGGCGATCGGGTTGGCCGGCGCCTCTTGGGCGCTTCTGCTCTTTCTGCCTCGCCTGTTCCTCTCTATGTTCAGTTCGGATCCCACGATGATCTCCCAAGGGACGGTCGCGCTCAGGATCATGGTGGTCGTGATCCCGCTCCTCGCTCTGCAGCCAATCGTCGGAAGCTTCTACCAGGCCATGGGGCGGGCCGGTCGGGCGTTCGCGCTCTCTCTCTTGCGCGACATCGCCTTGGTCATCCCGGCCGTCCTCGTTCTCTCGTCGCACTTCTCGACGAAGGGCATCTGGATTGCCTTTCCGGTCGCCGACTTCGTGTCGGCCTTGATCGTCACGCCCATGCTCTTCTTTGAGGTCCGCAAGCTCCGGCGGATGGGGCTAGCTGCTACGCCGAGCCTTCCGAAATAGCCGCGGAGCGGCGGAATTACCTCTGGGGCGGGAGAAGACGCCCGAGGATCCAGTCGTCGGGGATGTCGCGGGGTCAGCCGCATGCGTCGAGGACGGCGTCGTCGGGCTTCTTGTCGGCGCGGACGAGTCAGGTGGGGCGGCGGTTGTAGAGGCTGGTCGACGTGCACTTCCGGAGGTCGGCCTCGGTCGCGCTTCTCGACGCGGGTCCTTGGCGGCGGCAGTGCCTTGGACGACCGGATTGGTGATTGGCTCGCCGACTTGCAGTGAGTTCCCACGATGTGCGGGCGGCCGACAGCAAGAAACAAGGTTCGACCCCTCGCCTCGAGCTCCTACGCCTCGATCGTTGCGAGAAACTCCGCGGGGTTGAGTGCCTTGACGATCGAGCGGCGGTAATCCTTGACGTCGCGTGTGATGATGGCCTCCGCGCCCGACAAGCGCCCTGCCTGCTCGACAACGGCATCCTCGAAGTCGGCGATCTTACTTTGGAGAGCCTCTTCAATCACCGAACGATTGACCGGCGCGATCTCGAAGAGGCGGAGCAATGCACGAAGAGCACCGCGTGCGTCGTTACGCGGGAGCGATTGTGTGAGGAGGTAGTGGATCGTGGTGACTGTAGTTGCGCACAGGGAGGCCTCGATCTTCGACTGCTCGGCTAGGGCGAAGATCTCCGAGGCCGGCTCCGCAAACGGCTCACGGGCCAGAAGGACGTCCAAGATGACGTTGGTGTCGACGATCACTCGCAC
>JAPLGD010000003.1 GCA_026390345.1 Candidatus Bipolaricaulota bacterium
AGAACGAAGAGCCCGCGTTCCCATTGTGCCTTATTCACCAGATCCTAGTCTATCCCGGAGAGATAAGGCATAGTCCATACTGACCTGACTTCTTCCGCAGGTGCTTCCGCCCCAATGGCACGCATGATGACTACCGTCTCGTGGGGCGAGCCAGCTCGCACGAAAAGGGAGGGGTCCGCATCGTCCGCGGACCCCTCGGTTCAAGCTTCAGTCTCGGCCGGCGCAGGATGCCCGGCCAACAGCCTCAGACCTTCTCTGCCTTCTTGGCCTTCTTCGCAGCGCGCTTCTCTTTCAGCGTCTTCTGCGGCGCTTTCTTCGAGCTCTTCTTCACATCCTGCGTCTTCGCCATGCTAGGCCTCCTCCAACCCGGTGATGTACCTGAGTCCCCTCAAGCACCCGCGACAGAATAGCACTCTGCAGGTGTGAAGTCCAAATCCCCTCGCAGTCGGGAGTCGCGCCAAACCCTGTTCCTGTCGCGTGGACACGCTAGACGCGCCCTCTCCGCTTCAGAAGCTCTTCCCGCTCTTGATGATGAACCCGCCCGACTTCTCGTCCCGCTCCAGATCCAGGATTCCCTGCGCGCCGGCCTCTTCGAGAAGCTGCCCGAAGGAGTTGAATCCGTAGTAGGACTCAGCGAATCCGGGCTTCCGGCGCTTCAGGGCTTGCTTGATCATTGACCCCCAGATCTCCCCTTCGCCGCGCTCCTCCACCAGGGCTTCGTAGGTTTCGACGACAAGGCCCCATGCCTCGCGCTTCTTGTCTTCGATCGACGGCGGCGCGGCCTTCTTCGTCGTCCGCGTTCCCTCGGCCTTCTTCGCCGGAGGGCGGTGCTTCTTCGCCTCGGCCCGCTGCCGGCGCACGAGATCGTCGTAGAAGATGAACTCGTCGCAGTTCGCAACGAGCAAGTCCGCCGACGAGTTCTTCACGCCGACGCCGATCACGGTCTTGTTGTTCTCGCGAAGCTTGCTGACGAGCGGCGAGAAGTCCGAATCCCCGCTGATCAGAACGAACGTGTCGACGTGCGCCTTCGTGTAGCAGAGGTCCAGAGCGTCCACAACCATACGGATGTCGGCCGAGTTCTTCCCCGCGATGCGGACGTGGGGAATCTCGATCAGCTCAAACGACGCCTCGTGCAGAGGGCCTTTGAACTCCTTGTACCGCGCCCAGTCGCAGTATGCCTTCTTGACGACGATGTTCCCTTTGAGCAGAAGCCGTTCGAGCACCTTCTCGACATCGAACTCCGGGTAGTTCGCGTCGCGAACGCCGAGCGCGACGTTCTCGAAGTCGAGGAACACCGCCATGTTGATCGCTTCTACCGCGTGTGCCGTTGCCATACCCCCACCCCATCTTCCCAAACCCTACGATCCAGCTTACTCGAGACTCGCAGGCTCAACGAACCCACTGCCCCTCACCTACACCAGCGCGGCGAGTTTGTCGACCGCATCCCCGATGCGGCGATCGAGGCTCTTCTTCACCCAGTTCACGATGGCGCCACCGCGCACCACGGCGCCTTTCGCCTCGCACAGTCGTGTCATCTGGCGAACGGCGCGGTTCCCGCCAAGCCACGGAAGCGGGAATCCCTGCGTGATGAGGCAAAGAACGCTCTTCTTCTCCAACGACCCGATCTGCCCGAGCGCCTTCATCGTCACCGATGACAGCGAGAAGGCCTCGACCGGCGAGCCGATGACGAGAAGGTCGTACGGTCCGGGATTTGGGAGCGGCGCGAGTGCGACGTCCCGAGCGCCCCGCCTACGCTCTCCGACGAGCTTGATCGGCTCGATGGTGACGGAGTGTCCTGCGGCCCGAAGTTTCTCCCCCAGCTTCGCGGCAACCGAGAGCGTGTTTCCTGTCTGCGAGTACACGACGATTCCGACCTTCATGTCCTATCTCCCCCTCTCGCGGAACATCGCCGTACGCTACCTCATCCACAGCCCTCGCGGCAACCTGCTTCTGCGGCTCGAGTCTCGCAGGGTAGGTCGCGCGGATCGCCACCGCGCGCGCCCGGCTTCGCGAAGTCGTACAGGAAGACCATCTCTCCGCTGCCCACGGTCGCCCGCGCTCCCGTGGATCGGTAGAGGGCCGCGGCGGCTTCATTCGACGCATCGGTCTGCACCCACATCTTGAAGACATTCTCCTCGCCGCACACGGTCTTGAGAGCCTCGATCATCGTTCGCCCCGCCCCGCGACGGCGATGGCCTTCGACAACCTCGATCTCGTAGAAGAGCGCCATCCGGCGATCCCCATCAACCCGATCGAGAATGTAGGCAAGGGCGAAGCCGACGGGCTCGCCGTCTTGCGCTGCCACGACAAGCACGTTCTCTGAAGTCTCGAGGAATCCGTGGACATGATCAAGGCTTGGCCATCGTTTCGGATCGCCAATCTTGATCCGACCGATCGCTTCGCGAGCCGACTCTGCGTCATCCCGAAGAAGCCGCCTGCACTCTATCGCCACTCGCCTCCGATTCGCCACGCCGCGTCGGCCGATCTACGAAATCCGTCTCCCTACAGCGAACGCGCGTCGCGGTACGCGCCTCACGCAGCGCCCACGCACAGAGCGGCGCCCATCGACCCGACCAGGAACAGAGACGAAACCACCGTGACAAGCCACAGGCGCCGGTCGATCGAGAACATCGGGAGTCCCATGAGAAGGATGGCCCCGAAGAAGAGCGTGAGGTACGGAACAAGGACGGCCGGACGGACGGGAGAGCGGAACTCGATCGGCGCGACGTAGTCCACGACGGCCATGAGTGCTACGAAGGCGAGGAAGACGGCGGGGCCGACCCACGCGAGCCAACCTGCCTTCGCACGAACGAAAGCAACGAGAACAACGGCAGCTGGCAGGGCGAGCGCCGCGATCGCGTAGCCGAGCGCATGGTTCGTCGTCATGCTGCCGGCGCGCAGGCGAGACACAAAACCTACGCCTTGGAGAACGTTGACGGCGTTCACGACTACCCAGATGGCCAGGCTCGCCCACCATGGACCATTCACTCGAGTCGGCATGCTTAAGTCCTTTTCGCACTACGTCGTGGGATGAGCGCCGCCCGATCGGGCGGCCAAGAGGTTGCGGGAACCCTCGTCCGACTTGACGGCACAGTCATGCCCAAGCCCCGCACGAGTAGTGCGTGCGCTCCCCTTGCCGCTCTGGCGGCTACTCCCTCGATGAGGTCTCAAGAAGTGGAGTCCCTGTTCGCGCTTCGACCGACAAGACCCAGGCGAGCTCCCACAGCGAACTCCCAAACACCAACATCGCTGCTGCAACAGAAGCGAAGGAGGGCCACTTTCCTACGACGCCGAACGCTACGAGAACAAAGATCACGAAAGCTTCGAGCGCTCCCCCCTCCCAGTTTCCCCGCGGAGAGAAGAGCGCGGGGACGCGCCCCGAATTCCTCTGCATGCTTCGCCGCGAACGTGCGCGTCGCAAGAGCACAAAGGGAATGCAGACTCCAAGTCCGATCGGTGCTCCGATCCCAAGCGCGCGGAGATCCGGCCTACCAAGGAGGAGTACGGCAACGCCGAGTGCACCGTAGATCCACAGCATCCACAGAACGCTGCTGCGATACCGGCCGCCCGCGCGGCTCCTCCCTCTCAGGAGCCAGAAGGCAAGTGACGAAACGAAGACGACGCCGAGCAGGCAGAACCCCGCAATCCTCATCTTGGCGCACCTCCGAACACGAGCCGCAACCGTAGCGCTGTCCGCACCTGACGAGCGGCTTCCACGACCCTTCCCTCCGTCTTCCTCTCCGCTCGCCTATTCATGTGTACCCGGGTGCATGTCATCCTAGGTCCGACGAAACCGTGGGTCAACGGGCACATGCTGGGGAGGAGATTCAGGGTCCACCGCCCCTCACGCTTCCAGGGCCGCGAGGAAGTCGGAGACCGCCCTGTCGAACTCCTCGGGCCTCTCGTCGTGGATCGTGTGCCCGCAGTCCGGGAACTCGACCAGACGTACGTTCGGCCTTCGCACGGCCATCTCCCGGGCGTCGCGCGTCTGCAGGACCCAGCTCTTGTGCCCGTGGAGGAGGAGAACCGGGCAGGACGAGGCAAGCCAGTCGCTCCACCAGTCTCCCTCCACAAGCCGCTGCGAGGACTGCATCGCGGCTCGATCGAAGCGGAATCCCCGCCCATCCTCGTACTCGACGAGGTTCTCGAGGAAGTATGGATCCACGATCCACCCTCGCTCCTTCGAGTACGCGAGAACGGCGCGCATCGACTCGAATCGGTCCGGCCAATCGGGGACGAAGTCGGGGACGCTCCTCGTGTCGGTTCCGACGTCTTCGACGATGAGCGCTCGCACGAGGTCCGGGCGGCGCGCAGCAAGCTGGTACGCATTCACGCCTCCGAGCGAGTGCCCGAGGACGACCGCGGGAGCGAGGCGGAGGCGTTCAATCACGGCGGCGGTGTCGTCGACGTAGGCCTGCCGCGAATAGTCGTCGGGCACGTCGCTCCACCCGTGCCCGCGCTGGTCCAGGGCGACGACGCGCCACCGCCCGGCAAGGGCGTGGGCCAAACCTGCAAACGTTCGTGCGCAGCTGTAGTGACCGTGCAACGCGAGGAGAGGATCCCCATCGCCGCCGAAATCGAGCCACGATAGGCGCACGCCGCGGACGGTCAGAAACCCTCTCTCCGTCATATCGGCCTCGATTCGGTTCGCCCGTTCTGCTCGCTATCTAGGGGCCCCCGGCACGCTGAAGCCGCTGCGAGAGCTCGTCGCCCAACAGCTGCTCAAGGTACGGCGTGACGTGCCAGTAGTCTTTCAGCGCCTCGTATTCTTGCACGGAACGCCCGCTTCCGGATTCGGACATCTTGACGGCACGGATCATCAGGTTCTTCGCGGTGTGCTCCGTCGAGACGAATTGGATCACGTCCGTGCGGTACCCCATGATGCGGAGGATGGCCGCCCGGAATGCGTCGGTCAGGATGTCTCCCAGGCGCTCGTTGAGGATTCCGTGGCGCGACACGGCTCGGAACGGATCGGGCACGGAGACCTGAGACAGCTGCTCCTGCAGCTCGTGTTGGCAGCAGGGCGCGGTCAGGATGAGCTTGCTGCCCCAGCGAATGCCCCGCGCCAAGGCATCGTCGGTGGCCGTGTCGCACGCGTGCAGTGCGACCACGACATCAGGGACGACCGCAGGCTGGAAGTCGGCGATGCAGCCAACTTCGAACGTGAGCCGATCCCACCCCAGCGCCCGCGCCTTCTCCCGGTGCCGCTCCAGGAGATCGGCCTTCACGTCGACGCCGACGACATCAGCAGATCGCTTCAGGATGCTGTGGAAGTAGTGATAGATGGCGAACGTCAGGTAGGCGTTTCCGCAGCCGCAGTCGACGATGTGAACGCACTCTGTTGCCCCCTCAGCGAAAGCGCCGGTCTCCTCCACCAGCCGCAGGAACTCGTTGATCTGCCGGAACTTGCCTTGCCGCTCCGCTTTGACTTTGCCGCTCTTCGTCAGGATTCCCACGGCCTCCAGAAACGGGGCGGGGTCCCCGGCGGACAAGACCTTCTTCTTCTCGCGATCGTGGGACAGGTCCACGGTTGCGCGCGGCTCGGCCACCGGGGTCTCGCGGAGGAGGGCATCGCCCTTCTTGGTGATCCGAACGTCGAGGCTGCCG
>JAPLGD010000016.1 GCA_026390345.1 Candidatus Bipolaricaulota bacterium
TTCGATACGGCATCCCACCGCGCCTCTTCCGGGATGAAGAACCACACGACCTTGTGGTCTGCCTGCGCGAGCTTCAGAGCGCGTTCGCGGGAGCTTCCGATCTCGCACGCGAGACGGCCGATTTCGTCATCGAACACGTCGGACAGGCGCTTGAGAAAGACGAGCGGGAGAATGTAATCCTTGAACTTGGGTGCATCGAGCGGCCCACGGACGACGCACGCAGCCTCCCACAGCCAGTTCTCAAGTGCGTTCAGTGCCAGTTCCGGCATGACTCACCGCCCATTGCTCCATCATACCCAACCCATGATTTCTAGGCGAAACACACTGTCGTTCGGCTGGCTGCGGCCAATGGCGTGGGGCCTGGCCTTGCACTGCAACACTCCTTGCGTCTCCGCTTCTCCGCGCTCAACGGTGAGCGTGACCACCGGCTCGCGCCTCGTTCTCTGACGTAGGTCGACGGGCCGCCCCGGCGGCGGCTGGTCGAAGCGCACTGACCCGCGTCCTTGCACTTGGCAGTGCGGCGGAGAAGAGAAGGGGTACTCTCAAACAGTAGAAGGGGCGCTGCGGAGCCGAGACTACCCCTTCTTGACGGAGAAGGCCCTGCATTCCAGCACCTGCTCTGGCGGATCGCGGTAGTCATGATGGGGGCGGCACCGTTGGCTAGCGCTTCCTCCGCGAGGGCGGCTTCGTGGTGCTCTCGTCGGGCGTCGCAGAACCCTCAAGCAGCCACCGCCAGAGAGGTACGAAGCGGATGGTCCCATCCATCCCAAACCACGATGCGCGTTCCTCGCCTTCCTCGGAGTCGGTCAGGACGAGCAGACTGTCACATCGAAGTTCGCGCGATGCTTTGAGTAGGGCGCGGACCTCGCGCGCTTTCGTCCTCGGGCTTTCGAGGCTGTAGCGCACCTGGATGAGTTGCGTGACGCGGAGGCCCTGTTTGATGACGAAATCGGCCTCGTCGCCTTGCTCGCCCTTCCAGCTGTAGCACTCGAGTTCGCCCTCCAGCTCGCGGCGGTGGAGGTCGATGGCGACGAGGTTCTCGTACAGCTTCCCACGGTCGGGGCTCGATCGGAAGCCGGTCGCGGTAACGAGGCCGTTGTCGATCGCGTAGATCTTCCGATCGCCGGTCGCTCGCTCGCGAGCTTTGAACGAGAACCGCCGGAGCGAGAAGAAGAGGAAGGCTTCCTCCAGGTGTTGGAGGTACTTCTCTGCTGTGTGGACGCTCTGGAGGCGCGTGCTGCGGACGAGGCTGTGGTACGAGTACGGCGAAGCGACGTTGGCCATTAGGTGGTGAGCAAGGTCCTCGAGGCTCTGCGGCGCCCGGATGCGGTGCCGGACGACGATGTCCTTGTAGAGGATGGATCGTACGAGGGTCGTGAGATAGTCGCGGTGAGAGATGCCCTTGAGCATGGGTTCGGGATACCCGCCAGACTCGGCATAGACGCGCAGGAGTTCCGCCTTCTCGGAGTTCGTCAGCTCGCGTCCCTGGGCGCGGACGACTTCGCGGAAGCTGAACGGGAAGAGCACGATCGGCAGGTGGCGGCCTGTCAGGTGTGTGGCGAGCTCGGAACTCAAGAGGTGCGCGTTGCTGCCCGTGATCGTGAGGTCGCGACCTTGTCTCTGCAGGCGGTTCACGAGGAGTTCCCAGCGTGGGACGTTCTGCACTTCATCGAGGAGCAGAAGCTTCGGCCGGTCGTAGAGGGCGTCGAGAGCGGAGAGAAGGGCGTTGTAGTCGTCGAGGTTGGCAAGATGCTCGTCGTCGAAGTTGACGTAGCCGAAGGCGCCGAGATCGTGTATGAGATGGAGCGCGAAGAATGACTTGCCGGCGCGCCGGGGGCCGAGCACGACCTTGATCAGGCTCGGAGGCAGCCAGCGCTCGGCCATGTCGCGTTCGACGTAGGTCGACTGGAGCAGCGCTTCCGCCTCGCGACGCTGGAGAAGCAGGGCGTCGCGGAGAGTCTCACTCGTCGCAGGCATCCCGAACCTCGTGATGCACAAGAAGTGACATATCTGTGCAGTATAATCTCGGAGACTCGTCACGCCAAGTCGGCGAGATGGAGATCGGTTACGGCGTCGGGCGCGATGTTCAGGTCTTTCAATCACGCATCCGAGATGCCAGGATCGAGGCATGG
The DNA here is from genome assembly GCA_026390345.1 of Candidatus Bipolaricaulota bacterium. Lineage (GTDB taxonomy): Bacteria > Bipolaricaulota > Bipolaricaulia > UBA7950 > UBA9294 > JAPLGD01. Next base: position 2,133 of record JAPLGD010000016.1, read on the forward strand.
CTCGCCCGCTCCGAGATCGAGGGCTGCCTCCTGCGGCAGGAGGCAGCTCGGGAGTCGGCGGATTCGACTTCCCGACTCCTTGACTCTCTGCGGGTCACGTCACCTGCCGCGGCAATGCCCGGGAGAAGGTGCTCCTCGTCGACCCAGACCGGGAGCTCTTCCTTCAGCTTCTGGCGCAGGTCGTCGAGCGATTCAGCCGGCTGTGTTATGCCTACCCCACATACGGTCAGGCGAACGCAGTTCGCCCCTAGCAACGCGCAGCGTTGCCAACCACCTATCACCTGCTCATCGAGACGGTCGATCCAACACTGTCACGCGGCATGCGCTAACTCAACGGGGTCTACACGCAGGGGTTCAATCGCCGACACTTGCGAAGCGGTCACGTGATGCAGGGCCGGTTGGCCGCTCCAGACCGAGAACCGAGCGGCTAGGGCGATCGTCGTCGAAAGAGACTCGCGCATCTCCCCAACTGGCGCGCTACGTCGTGCTCAACCCCGTACGCGCCCGCATGGTGCGATCGGCAAGGGACTGGCCATGGTCAAGCTATCGCGCGACGGGTCTCAGAGTTGGCGCGGCAGGACGCGTGATCCCCCGAGCGGTGTGGGACCCTCGCCCTCCGCTGGGCGATCGAGCCGGATCTTGACGCAGCTCCTCTTCGTGATTACTGTGTACTTACGTCGCGGAGGTTGCGGCATGAAAGCTAAGCTCGTCCAGATTGGCAACTCGAGGGGCATTCGGCTCCCGAAACTACTCATCGATCAAGTGGGGCTGGCAGACGAGGTCGAGCTCCAAGTCCGGAAGGGGCAGATCGTGATCTCCGCCTCCGAGCCCGCCCGAAGCGGTTGGGCAGCTGCGGCACGCAGCATGGCGGATCGCCATGAGGATGCGCCACTCGACCCCTATGTGTCGAGCCACTTCGACGATCAAGAATGGGAGTGGTGATGGCACTCGACGTACTCCGTGGCCACGTCTATCTCGTGTCGCTCGACCCAACGATCGGCCAGGAGATCAAGAAGACGCGGCCTTGCGTGGTCCTGTCGCCCGACGAGCTGAACGCCCACATGAGTACGTGCATCATCGCGCCGATGACCACCGCGAGTCGGACGTACCCGTTCCGTGTCGCCTGCCAGTTCCAGGGCAAGGCTGGGTATGTCGTCCTCGACCAGATCCGCACGGTAGACCGAGCGCGGCTGGTGCGGAAGCTGGGGCGACTGTCTAGTCCGGCGCTCGGGAACTCGCTTCGGGTGTTGGAGGAGATGTTCGCGCCGTAGACGCGAAGCGGCGCCTGCCCTGAAGGGAGGCGGCACCGTGATCAGCGTTGGGTGACGAGGCCCTGCTCTGTCATCAGGCACCCGAGACCGTGGCGTCAGAGCGTGGCTCGCCGGCTCCAAATCACCCAGGGCACTCAGCACGGGTTCGTGACCGCCAGGTCTGAGGACATGCCCCAGCTCCCGACGCGGCGCGCAGCCGATGTGCGAGACCAACCACGGCTATCACGCCTCGAGGTCAAACGCGGGGCCGTGGGCGGGGAAGGCTTTCCGCGCGCCGGCTGCCTTGATCTTCCGCCAGGTTCTCTCGGCCAGCTCTGTCGCTGAACCAGTGTAGGCCTCGGGCGGTCGGAGGTCGCCGACGAAGGCGCCAACTTCGTCGATCACGACGGTGACGGAGTCGTCCGAGTGACCTGGGGTGTGGAGGAAGACGCCGTCTGTCCCAGTTGCTGCTTTCCACGCCGCACGGCTCTCGGTCGCAACGACCTCGTTGCCGACATCGGAGATGGGGAGGTAGCCTGGGAACTTGGCCAGCGCGCGATTCGCCTCGGCGAGATGGCGCTCTTGGACGTCCCCCAGGATGAGAGTCACGCCCGCGCTCTTCAGCTCCTGGGCGATCCCGCAGTGATCGGGATGGAAGTGGGTCACTACGAGGAAGCGAATCCTCTCAAGCGGGACGGACTTGCGCCGGAGGACCGAAACGAGCTCCCCGTACGTTCCAGGCATGCCGACATCGATGAGCAGGTAGCCGCCATCGATCTCAAGGGCGTAGCAGTTCACCGACCTGTAGCCGACGTTGACGAGACTCATTCCCTCTCCCGTGGGAACGCTTCAATCCCGAAACTCCAGGCATGTGCCTTGGGGGCGAGGCGAGCGAATCTACGCCGCTCGATCAGCCCGAAGCGCCGGTACAGCCTACTCGACCGCTAGGCTCTCGTCTCTGACTACTGTCCGAGCACCACGTGGGCTGCCGAACCCGGGCCTTGCGAAAAGAATGTACTCTATGCCTACCGAGGCCCCGCTCTCCGGGGCGCTGGAACGGAGGTTCCGCGGTACACCGGGCGGGTGAACCAATCATGCGGCAACGGATTCACGGCGACGGGCACGTCAGGTTCGTCTCGCTTCGCTTGGTCGCCTCGCGAGGGCTCGCGGTCTGCGCCCTGGTCGGCTGTCTGCTTCTGTGCATGCTCGGCGCAAGTCCTATGCTTCCGTTCACCGCACCAAACGCCGCCCTAGGCGAGGCGGGCACCGCCGGAATCCAAGTTCTCGACTGCACGCCAGGAACCACTGGTTGCTCTCTTCTCGTGATCCAAGGCGATCCGCCCTACACCCTGCCGCAAGGTCGGCCGAGCAACTTCAGTGGAACAGCAGACCCTTCCGTGCGGCGGGATCCTCTCAGCCACACGCTTTGGCTGTCGTACTCCTGGCCGCACTACGAGTTCCTGCCGGACCGGATTGCGGCGGTGGAGATCCACCTCGCCGAATCGCCCGACGGCGGAGCGACCTGGAACGCCGTGAAAACCCTCTGGCCCACGGACGTTGCCGTGGACCCTCGGAACCCGTCTCAGAAGGGAGTCGTCAACCACGAGGTTTCGAACCTTCTGCCGGTCGAAGAGGGTGGGGGCGTGTCCTGGTACGCCGCACGTCTCAGCTACTTCCTGCCCGCAGGAGGCCACCCTGTGGGGGAGTCCTTCCGCATCCACGTGATGAAGGCCTCTTCCCCGGAGGAACTCGGCACAGCCGCCGACGTCTCGCTGGGCTCGGCCAGCTCCGATCCGGCCTGGCCCATAGATCAGAACCTCTCGGCGCTCTCACCGGACTTGGCCGACGTGGCACTCTGGAACGAGCCGTCCCTCTACTACGAGGACGGCACCCTCTACCTAATCCTCGTGTCCTTCCACTATGCCCGTGGCGTTCCGGCGCTCGACCGGGACAAGGTCCACGTCTTCTCCACGACGCCGAGCGGCCTTCCCACGACGTGGATCTGGACGTATCGGGGCGTGCTCGCGGGGTCGGCCGAGGCTGCCGAGCTTGGCGGACAGCGCCTGACCCAAGTGGATGTCGCCTTGGGGTTGGACGGGAAGCTCCTCATGCTCGCGACGCCCGACGACTGGAACCCCGCCTACGCCGACTACAACCACAAGGGTTGCGTGGTCGTGGAGATCGCCTCCCTGGCGGCGCCCGCTTTGGCGCGAGGCGCGGACGGCAAGCTGAAGCTTCGCGCGCGGGTCACCGCTTCCGACGCCAATTCCCTCGGATCTGCAGCGTCGGCCTATGATCCAGCCTCCTTGACGGGGCTCCTCTTCACGCGGCGAGACAAGACGCCAACTGAGTTCCACATCGAAGTATGGAGCACGTCCCTGCGCTTCTAGCCAAGCGCAGCTCCAGTTCTCTCTCATGGCGAACGCCGTGGCGACTACACGATGCCAGGGTCCGAGTCGACGGCGTTAGCCAGGAAGGCCACCTCGTCCACGGTTTCGCCGAGCTTCTTGTCCCGTGAGGTGCCGGGGCCGTGGCCAACGCTTCGCTTGACCTGGACGTCAGCGATGGCTTTTCACAGGTCGGGGAGGATCTCTGTATCGTGAAGCTGGAGGTGAGAGTATGAAGACGACGTTACGGCGAGTCTGCGCGGGCTTGCTGCTGGTGGGAGTAGTCATCGCCCCATCGTGGGTCGCGGTGGCTCCGCCGTCCGACGCGGTGGTCACGGGAATGCTGGCGATGTGGCTGCACGGTACGGCCGCGCAAATCGAAAGCCCTGAGCGACTCGCACAGGTCCAGCGCTTTGCCTTTCACACAAGAATCGAGGGGAACCCGAACACGGGCAATTGGCTGCACTTCCCGATCACTACGCCGGTCGTCGGAACGTACGTGGAATCCCAAAACATCCCATTCACGGGATTCATGACGAACTACCGGCGCTACCACCTCGACAAGGTGTTCGTCAGCTTCCGCAGCGGCTCCGCCGACGCTCGAGTGACCAACATTCACGTCTACGATGGCCCCAAACTGATCGCAGCCTTTGACAATCTAAACCTCTACGGCGAGCAGCACATGCGGGAGTTCGTCCTCCCCGACTTCCCTGAAGTGGAGCAGGGGATCTGCATCTCGTTGGGCGTGCAGTTCGGATCGTCCGGGCAGCGGTGGATGGAGCTTCAGTCCGTTGGAGCGGACTTCATCTTCCTGGACCACTAGGGCGCTCAGTCCTGTTGCTGGCCGAGGAGGGCCATGGCACGACACAAGCAACTGTCCGCGATCATCGTGGGACTGCTCGCGCTTGCGGGGATCGGCTCCATGGGCGTCACCCCTACGAGCACAGAGGATGCGGTGATCGCGTTCGTGTCGAAGCGAAACGGAAACCGCGAGATCTACCTGATGGACGAACACGGCGGCAATCAGCGCCGCTTGACCGAGACCCGAGGCGACGAGGACACACCGTCCTGGTCCCCCAACGGAGAGCGGCTCGCGTTCATGTACCGCGAACGAGGGAGCTGGAACTGGGACATCCTGACGATGAGCCTCGATGGGTCCGCTCGGCTGACGCTCGTAGGCAGCCCCTCCGGCGACTGGGAGTGCGCGTGGGCTCCCGCGGGCGGCGTCGTCGCCTTCTCGTCCGATCGCGGCGGCGACTCGGAGATCTACGTCATCCACATCCAGGGAGGATCGATCGAGCAGCTGACCGACAACGAGGCGGCGATCGACGGCCTGCCGACGTGGTCTCCCGACGGATCATCCATGGCCTTCTTCACCGACCGGGACGGCAATTGGGAGATCTACCGGATGAACGCCGACGGTTCCAATCCCGTCCGCCTGACAGAGAACGCGTCGGCGCGCGACTTCGCACCGGCGTGGTCGCCCGACGGCTCACGGATCGCCTTCGCCTCCGATCGAGACGGCAATGAGGAGATCTACGTCATGAACGCCGACGGCTCCGGCCTCCTGCGGCTGACCGACGAGCCCCGCGCCGACACAACGCCCCAGTGGTCGCCCGACGGCTCGAAGATCGTGTTCTCCTCCGCTCGGACCGGGAATGGCGACATCTACGTCATGGATGCCGACGGGACCGACGCCGTTCGGTTGACGGACGATCCGAGCGAGGACACAAGCCCATCGTGGCGTCCCAATTAGCGGGTGGGCGAAGGCGGCGGAGTCAGCCCTTGACTTGACACATCGCGGGTCACACTGCCTCGATCTGGCGACGAGACTCGTGGCGCGTCTGCGTCCATCACTACGGGTGGCTTCCGGTATCCTTGGCTCGCAAAGGTGGACGATGAGTAGGACGCTTGCAGCTGCTGTCGTGATCGTTTGTTCGGTAGCTCTGCTTCCGGGCAGTTTCACCTGTCCTGCTCATGCAGAGTTGATTGAGCCAGTTGGCCCGCTTCTCGTCGATCCTCCTTGCCTGGACGCGTCTGAGGAGAGATCCACCACAGTTGCGGCTGACGAGGCGCAGGATCTCGCCATCATCGCCAGCCACATCGCACGTGTCTCTCAGGGGACGAGAGTGCGCAGGAACATCGCCCAGGCAACGTTCTGCCTTCCACAGAATGTCCTTGGGATTCTCTACTACGGGCTTCTCCAGCTCACTGGAAACGTCCTCGGCACTGCGGATGTGAACGAGGTGAGGATCATCGTGACCAGAACCCCCTTCGGAGTTTCATTGGGGCGGTTCATCTTTGTCAGTGGGCCCCTACTGACTGAGAACACGGTGAGGCATGAGTATGGCCATGCCCTGCAGGGCTACAAGCAAGGTCCCTTCTACCTTCCGTTCGAGGGGCTGATGTCCTTTGTCCAGGCAGGCATCTCGCTCATCTCGCGATCCTTCGCGGACGCCTACTTCGACAGGTGGCCTGAGAACGAGGCGAACACACTCGGCGGAGTCAAATAGGCAGACGCCCTCTTTCCAAGAACCGGTCCCGTCGTATCGTTGACCCCCACGTTGCCCGTCGCCGCTTGAAGGGTGCCGGGGGCCAGGCCTTGCCGTCGCGCATTCCGATGCCTCCCAGCCGGGAGGATGGATGCTCACCGCCCTGCCAGCGATTGGGAATCGGGCTCGGTATCTCAACTTCTCTCCGCGGTTCCGGCGGGCGAGCCCGCGCCGGTGAGCTCCGCCAGCGCCCAGGGCTCTTCGGTCTATGTCGTCACAGAGGCCGACCCCGTGCCAAGATAGACTCTGAGCGCTTTCTTGCGCAGGATGGTTCCTTGAGTTACAATTCGGTAATCTATGGAACCATGATCGACGGAGGAACCCATGGCTGAGCGTGTGGATGCCCTGAACCGCGAACAGGCGTTGTCCGTGCTGGCGTACTTACGGCAAGCAGGCAGTCAGCGCGACGTTGCGCTGTGGGCCCTGGGAATCGGAACCGGGATGCGCATCGGAGAGCTCCTCGAGCTCCGGGTGTGCGATTTCCGCACTGTGAATGGCCGCCTCGATGCGTTCCAAGCGGTTCGGACGATCAAAGCGAAGCAAGGCCGCGATGTGCAACTCATCCCTGTCGCGCGCGAAGCAGTTGAGGAGTACCTTCCCACGCTGCGGCGGACGGAGCTCCTGTTCCCCATCACGCGGCAGCACGCTCGGCGACTCGTGAAGGAGTGGTGCGAGGCGGCGCATGTCGAAGGGCAGTTTGGGACGCACTCCATGCGGAAGACGTTCGCAACGATCGCCTACGACCACTCCGGCGGTGACGCGGCCCTTACGGCCCGTGTTACCGGACACCGGAACCCCACTCAGCTGATGACCTACATTGGTCGGACGCCAGCAACCGAGCAAAGCGTCTGGGATGGGGTCTGCGAAGCGTTTGCCGGAACTGAAGCCTGAGGGTTCCGGGACAGCTTCCTCGGGGAGCAATCCGCCGTCTTCCAGCATCACCCTCTGGACCCACATTTGGCCGAGAGGTCTACAGAGTCACCGCACGGCACGCCACGCCTTGCCCGACCCTGCAACACGATCTCAAGGCTTCGAGCTCGGGCCCCGGCCGAACGACGCCGGCTGGTCCGAGTTTCAGCTCGTAGCGGATTGCTGAAACCCTCGCCTCCCTAGATGCGGTCAGCATCACTTGACTTCGCGCGCATCGCATGCGTAGACTGGCTCGGCCCTAGACCGCTATGTGTGGGGCGGCGTGGTTCCGGGAACGCTCTGTGGGACTGCCAGTGCCTTCGGGGTGTTGGCTGTACCTAAGGAGGGTAGGCCATGAAGAGGGCTGTTGTACTTGGCCTGTTTGTCGTGCTCGGAGCGGCGTGTGTTGCCTCCGCGGAGTTCCAGGCAAAGTGGGATACGTGGCTGAAGCTCGATCTCTCTCCGGCATTCGCACTGGGAGACTTCTATTCGTTCCTCGACCTTCGCTACGCCACGAGCAACCTGACGGTTGAGGCGGCCGGCCTTGCCAACGCCGAGGGCCTTGACGCCGTGTGGTTCGAGGTGTACGGATCGGTGAGCGCGTTCAGCGCGTGGTCCCTGCTCTTCTTCGACCCGAACAGTGATTTCGGTTCCCAGTTCATGCTCTTCCAGAATGCCGCGGAGGTGTCAATCGGCAGCGTGGATTTCTATGGGGTGCTGGCCATCCAGGACATCTACGGCGGCCTTGGGTTCATCGGAACCGGGTTCGCGGTCGGCGGAATCGGTACCGTCGACGATTGCCGCTTCGCCGTCGAGGTCACATTCAACCTCGAGCCCCTGCTCTGGCCCGTCCTTCGATACGGGCTCTACGCCGGCGTGACAGACTGGACTTACACCCTGTGCTCGAGCGACATCTGGTATCCCTACTGGATCATCGGCGGCGATGAGGTGTACGTCGATCTCGACACCTGTGATCTCGCGTTCAGCTACGCCACGGGCATCGCGCAGCTCCCAATCTGCTGTGCCGACGTCTACATCGGAGCCACCTTCGACTGCAACGGGTTCTGGTTTCTGTCCGTGCTGGTCGAGAACGTCGATTTCGGCATCGATTGGCTGAAGATCTACGGCCTCAGCATCACGTACTTCATCGACTGGAAGTCCATCGACCTGTGGACTGAGATCGCGAGCGGCGACGTCGTCTGCTTCAGACCGTACTTCACCGTCCGCTACGGCGAGGATGCGGAGACGGAGACCGATCTCATCACGGTCAACGCGCTCACGTTGAGTTGCTGGGCCCTTGGTTGCGAGTTCTACTGGGGTCACATCTTTGACCGTGAGATGGTGCACTACGACGGAGGGATGTACTTCCCCGGCTACTACTTCGGCGGGCCGCACTTCGATGACTTCGGCTTCGAGCCTATCGGCGTGGGGCTTGTCAGCCTTGACGAGGAGTACCCCTGTGCCTGGTCCGTCTGGGACGGGGAGACCGACTACTACCCCAACGAGGTCGTAGGCATTCGCTGTGACGAGGATAGCTGCTGCGGCGGGCTGTTCAGCTTCGCGGTCAGCAACTTCCTGTCCACGGAATCTGAGGACCCGATCACCGGACTCCTGGGCTGGATGGGCAGCTACATTGAGTTGGTTGTCGCTGTCGGTCCCCACGTGCAGCTCGTCGGAGCGCTCAACGTAACCCAACTCAACGGCGTCGAGTCGATCACCATGGGCGTCGAGGTCACCTGGTAGGAGAAACGATCGAGCACCCTCGCGCGGGCGGCCTGCAGAGGCCTCGGCAAGAGCCGAGGTCCCTTTCTTGTGTGGCCCGTCGATGCCCGTCGGTGCACACTCGTGGCGAATCCAGAGCAGGAGGGCTCCGGGTCCCGTGCCCACCCTCTCCTGCTTCGTTCCGGACGCGACTTCGCTCCCAAGCCAGACTAACCTTCCGTCGAGACCGGCGCCACGGGCTTTCGGGGCCGGGAGAGCTCGCCGCTCGCCCTCGACCCAGCGGACAAGACGGCACGAGGGTCTGGCAAGACTTGGCCTACGTATGCTATGCTCCCTCCCACTCGGAAGGGCCCAGTTCACACAGGCCTATGTGGTGAGGGGGTTCCATGTTGAAGCGGCTTGGCGCAGAGTTCTTCGGAACGTTCTGGTTGGTTCTCGGCGGGTGCGGAAGCGCCGTGCTGGCGGCGGCGTTTCCGGGCCTAGGGATTGGGTTCGTCGGAGTGGCCCTCGCGTTTGGACTCACCGTGCTGACGATGGCCTACGCGGTCGGCCACATCTCGGGCTGCCACCTCAATCCGGCGGTTTCCGTCGGTCTCTGGATCGGCGGCCGATTCCCGGCAAAGGATCTCGTGCCGTACATCGTCGCCCAGGTAGCCGGCGGCCTTGCGGGCGCAGCCGTGCTCTACGTCATCGCGACGGGAGTGCCGGGCTTCGGCATGTCCGATGGGTTTGCGACGAATGGCTTCGGCGATCACTCCCCCGGCGGCTACTCGATGGCGGCGGCGCTCGTGTGCGAGATCGTGATGACGGCGATGTTCCTCCTCGTCATCCTCGGAGCGACGGACAAGCGCGCCCCGAAGGGCTTCGCACCGATCGCCATCGGCCTCGCGCTGACGCTCATCCACCTGATCTCGATCCCGGTCACGAACACGTCGGTCAACCCGGCGCGCAGTACGGGCGTTGCGATCTTCCAGGGTGGCTGGGCTATCGAGCAGCTATGGCTCTTCTGGGTTGCGCCCATCGTCGGAGCGATCGTCGGCGCCGTCGTCTATCGCCTGATCGGCGCACCGAAGTCTGAAGCCGTCTAGGCGGTGCAGCTGTCCAGGAGATTGCGCCGCCGGGCGATGCATTCGTGCATTCTCGGCCCGTTATCTTCTGTACAGACGCCTAGCGGAGATCCGGACATACGCAACCAACGGAGCGCCCTGCCGCTCCGCCGCAAGCCGTGCCGGCGGGCGAGTTACTCCCCAGGAAGCAGCGTTGGGGGCTGCGCGGAGTCCCACTGAGCTCCGTCCCAAGAGATCTGCGAGATGTCCCCATCTTCTCCCAAGACGAAGACGTCGAGCCGATTCGCCTTCCTCGCCACCACCTCAGGAGACGGAACGTACGAACCTCCTCGACCTTCCCAGGACGACCACTCCGCCCCGTCCCAGGCGATGTGGAAGAGACCGTCGTCCGTGCCCAGAGCGAAGATGTCCAATCGCGCTGTTCCCCAGCTGGCCGCGGTTGGCGCGGTTGTGAGGATTCCTCCGAGGTTGTCTGACTGCCACGCGCCCTCCCAGCCGTAGTGCTGGAGAGAGCCGTCATCCCGATTCACGACGAAGACATCGAGTCGACCCGATCCCCATGACACCGCTTCCGGAGAGAACGTAAAAAGCCCGCCGAGCGCCTCCCACGCAGACCACGCCGAGCCATCCCAGGCGATGTGGAAGAGGCTGGAGTCCGTACCCAGGGCAAAGACGTCCAGGCGGCCGATTCCCCAGGACACCGCGCTTGCTGTCGAGATGAGGATTCCTCCGAGGTTGTCCTTCTCCCAGCCCCCGTCCCAACCGAAGTGATCGAGTGATCCGTCATCCGATCGGACGACGAAGACGTCCAGCCGGGAGGGTTCCCAGGAGACAGCCTTCGGCGCGAACATGTAGTCCCCACCTTGGTCCTCCCACAACGACCAGGCCGAGCCGTCCCAGGTAATGTGCATGAGGTGTTGATTCGCACCCAGGGCGAAGACGTCCAGACGATCCGGGCCCCAGGCCACGGCACTCGGCGCCGAGGCCAGGTCCCCGCCGAGCGACTCCCACGCCGACCACGTGGATCCGTTCCAAGCGCAGTGCCAGAGTGCCTGGTCTGTCCCGACAACGAACAGATCCACTCGGCTGTCTCCCCACGACACGGCGCACAGTGAGTCTTCGACCGTCGTCGGCGCCGGCGGGGAGGGCTCCGGGCCAAGGCAGCCCGCGAGGACAAGGCATCCGACCGCCGTCAGGAGAGCCAACACCCGAAGGATTCTCCGCATCATGGCTCAACCTCCTTCGTACTCCAGACACACCCTACCCTGGCATCTCCTGCGGAACCAACTGAGGGCGTCCCGACTTCCTCCGTGTCGGGAGCCCAGACTACGCCGCGCGGCGGGTGCAGCGCGCCTCGGGAGGCCGCCTCCGCTCGATATCTCGAACTCTCACCTAGGGTGCTAGAATCGCACAGCCCGCGGACGGCCGCTAAGCCAGCTGCTTCGTGGTGACGACCGAAAGGGAGGATTGAGATGCGAACTGCCTTCATCGCCGACAAGAACTCGAAGACGCCGCTAGCGGAGGATCTTCGGGGCAGGGTCACGGGATTGCTGGCAGAGAAAGGTGACGTCGAGATCCTCGAGATCGGCTCGAGCGACGTTGTACCGTGTCTGGGCTGCCTCCTCTGCATGACGAAGCGTCACAGCGTGTGCGTGAGCGACGACGCGGTGGCGAAGCTGAATCTGCGGATTGGTGACTTCGACCTCGTCTGCTTCTTCGGCCCCATCGCCTTCGGCCAGTTCTCCTCCACGATAAAGAGCGTGGCGGAGAAGGCCCAGACGAACCGGATGCTGCGGTCGCGCTTCATTGTCGCCATCGGCTACGGGGACGACGTGCGCGACGATGAGCTGGCGACGTTCCTCGACATCTACAGGAAGCACCTCGGCGTGGCCGACGTCCTCCACTCCCTGTTCCCGGCGCGCGTCGAGGTCTTCGCCTCGCGTTCGCTCGAAGACAATGGCGCGCTCTGTGCGCAACTGAGGAGGGCCTTGTGAACGCTCCAACCCGTCGCGTGCGTGTGTGTCTGGTCAACGGCAGCCTGCGCGGGCAGAAGGCGACCTCATGTCGTCTGCTCGACCGTCTCAGCAGGTTGCTGGACACTAGCCAGGTCGACGTAACCCGCGTCTCGGCTCGAGCCCGCCTTGCCCAGAGCTACCCGGAGGAAGATCTCGCGGCGCTCGACGGGGCAGATGCCGTGGTCTTCGCCTTTCCGCTCTTCGCGTACTGCCTCTCGGGCGCGGCGATCCGGCTCCTGGAGGAATGGGCTCGCTTCGCACGCAGCCGCCCCGCCACAAAGCGCGCGCGGGTCTACGCAATCGTGAACTGCGCCTCCGCGCTGCCAGAGATCAATGCCGAGGCGATCCGCGTCGTCAAGCACTTCTGCGCAAGGCTGGGCCTCGAGTGGCGGTTCGCCGTCGCGATCGGCGGCGGCCCCATCGTCGTGATGACGGCACCGATAGACCTCAAGCTGCGGAGAGCGCTCCGAAGCATCGCGGCGGACATCCAGACGGGCAGCCGCGAGCCGATGGGCGATGTTTTCATCAGGCCTATGCTGCCGCGGATCTTGATGGACACCGTGAGGCAGCACTTGGATCGGAAGGCCCTCCGCGACCTGACCGCGGCAACCGCGAGCAGGAGGGGTCCGGCGTCGGGGAGCTAGCGCAGTTGGGCTAGACCGCGTGCTCGCGGTACGCGCCCGCGTCCGGGAGCCGATCGCACAGCTCGATCCTGCGTTCGGCCAGTTCGGCGACCCAGGACCAGGCGGTGGTGAACTCGGACCCAAGCTCCGACCGGACGCCGCGGTCGGTGCTCGAGAGAAGCCGCTTGAGCTCGTCCCACCCGATCTTGTCGCCTCGCGCTTCTGCCTCGTCGAACCAGCGATGGGCGGTCTCCAGACGCTGCGTTGAGTTCGCGGGGACCTTGGCTTCGTTGCAGTACGCCCTCATGTGTGGCGCGACGAAGTGGTTCGTGATAGCACCGAACCCGTTCCTGGAGCGCACGATTGAGATGTTCTGCTGAGCCGCCTCGACCACGACGATCGCTCCGGACGCATCTGCGACAAGGAAGTTCTTTGTGTAGAGGTGCGGCAGTCCCTGGATGAGATCCAACGCCTCATCCACCGTTTGGCATTGCTCAAGCACGGCGCGCACGGGGATGTGGTCCCACACGCCCGGCCTGCTCGTGTAGTGTCCGTGCACGCCCGCGTACGCTACAGCAAGGCCGGCTTCGTTCAGGCCGTCCTCCCGACCGACAAGCATGTCGTAGCAGCAGCCGATGTGCGCGAAGCCTTTGTCCGGATACGTCCGATACAAGGTGAAGTTCGACCACTTCGGACCGGCGTCGTGGTTCCGCCCGAAGAGCGTGCGTCCCGCGGCCGTGCGGGCGCCGGAAACGGCGATCGCGGTGCAGGCTGGGACGATGCCGATCGCGAGGGAGTAGAAGTGGACAGCCTGTTCGTCGTACACACCGCCTTCGGCGATGCCGCGCATCTCGCTGAGCAAATCCGGAATACGGCCCGCGACCTGGCGGACCAGGGCTTCGGTGTACCGGGCTTGTTCGTCCGTTAGCTTCGGAAGCTCCTCGCCGTCGGCGCGTAGCTGCTCGCCGACCCAGCGCCCCATCTCGACGTGCGTTCCTCGGAGCGTCGCCTGCTTCATCTCACCAAGACCACCCTCGACCGAGGAACGCGTACTCCGAGTCGCGAAGGAGTGTAGCTCCTGCGGCCGACTTCTTCCGGCGGCATGCGGCTCTTGCGGCACAGCGCCAGCGCAATCCTCGAATCGCCCGTGCTACAATGGCTTGGCTTGACCTGAAGAGTAGGATGTTCATCGGAGACGGGAGTCAGCGGGCAAGCGCCAAGGAGGGAGATCGTGCAACGCGGAGCGGCGCTGCGTCTGTTCGGCGCAGCTGTTCTTTGCTGTGCAGTGGTGGCTCTCGGTGCGTGTACGTGGTTTTGCGCACAGCCGGAGGTCGACTTCGAGTGGACGCCGGCTACCGGCGCGGAACCGCTCGTGGTGGACTTCGTGCCGGTTGTCGGGGAGGGCGCGACAGCGTACGCGTGGGACTTCGGCGACGGCAGCAAGTCGATCGAGGAGAAGCCGTCGCACATCTACTATGCCGATGGGGCGTACACGGTCACCTTGACTGTAGCGTACGAGGGTGGCAGGGTATCCGTGGTTCAGAAGCCGGGATGTATCGAGGTCACCGCGATCTCCGCGAAGGAGTACGTTCCCTATCTCTACGTGCTCAGTGCTGACGAGGGCGTGATCCGCTATGCGGACCTCGACGTTGGCATGATCGTCGACCCCGACGCAACCCCGCCGGTCTTGCAGGAGCTCGTGACCAGCATCCACCCCGGGACCTATTCCGGCGAGCACTACACGCTCGCGGCCGGTCACGCCACAGGCGAACGGTACGCGTACTGGACGGAGGAAACGAAGCTCTACCGGAGAGCCGTGGTCGCCGGGGGTACCACCCGCATCTTCGTCCCTCTCCTCATTCCGGTAGGTCTCTGCGTAGACTCCGTGCACAGCAAGCTGTACGAGGTTGAGCTGCCCACCAACGCAGCGGACAACTCAGGACCCGGCAGCATTCGGCGCTGGAACCTCGATGGAACGAGCGTCGAAACGCTGGCATCGAGCTGGATCCTCGGACAGGTCGTCCCGTGGTTCGTATCGGTCGACCCATCTGCGCATCGCCTCTACTACGTGCGCATGCCGTACGGCACTGACGACGACGTGATCTTCGAGCCGCTTGCGGCAGGAACGTCGACGATCGACGCAACCCCCCTCGATCAATACTCCGCTCAGACGCTCGTCACTGACCTCGACGTAGTCGGCGGAATGGCCGTCGACGCTGGGTTGTCTGCCGGGGCACGCTACATCTACTGGACCGTGCCGGGAGCCGGCCGCATCGACCGCTGCAAGGTTGACGGAAGTGGCGTCACTCAGCTGATGACCGGCCTTACGAGCCCCGGAGCGATCGTCGTCGATGTCGGGCGTGGGCTGCTCTATTGGGCCGAGTCCGACGGCGTTCATCGAGCGAACCTCGACGGAACCAATGCGAGGCTGATCTACCCCGGCGTCGTCGCCGACGCGCTCGCAATCGGATAGGGGCACAACAGAGGACACGCGGTGAGCGCTCGTCGCCTGCAGCATGGCGACGGGCGCCGTATCATCGACCACCCATCAACGAAGAAACGGAGCGTGTCATCATGCGCGTCGATGAGATCGAGAAGTACTTCGCAGAGATCCCGGCGACCCTGAAGGAGAAGCGGGGCGTTTACTCGGTGGAGTTCACGGTCGCCGAGAGGAAGGCGTTCCTCTCGAAGAAGAAGCTCACCTACAGCGCGAGGTTCCGAATTGACGAGGACAAGAAGGAGCTTCGCTTCACGGAGATGCTCAGGGAGTCAGGCTCCGGCGCCTACTCGGGTAGCGACGACCTCAGCCCAGGCTTTGGATTCAAGAAGGAGACCTACAAGACTGGCGCAGGGCCCCGGGAAGGGACGATCGAGGAGCAGTCCAAGCTCTTCGGGGCGCAGTACAGCTACGCGTTCGACTTCTCGAAGGTGAGAGCCTTCATAGAGAGCGAGGCGGCGAAGGCCGGCTACGCGTTCACGTATCAGATCACGCCTCTCGGTCTGTGAGCGCACCCTGGGGTGTATCTGAACTCTAGGTCGGCCAGCGAGAATCGATCTCAAGCTGTCTGAAAGTCGCTCCGCTGCGCCTGACGGGGCCTTCAGCCAGGAACGAGAGGGGCGGGCTTGCGCTGCCCGCCCCTCCCTCCGTCAAGTCCTTTCGTAGAGCGACTACGGCGTGATCCGCACCGGCACCAGAAGGGCCTCGCCCTTCCCGTAGACGATCCAGAAGACGAACACTCCGGGGGCCGCGCCGCTCGTACCGATGTCGAGGATGTACTCGTCGCCCGACTTCGCGCGGCCGGAGAAGGAGCACGCGGAGAGGTCCAGGCTTCCGCCCGCACCCGCGGCCAGGTCGAGGCCCGGCCGGGTTGTGACGATCCATGGCCACCCCGTCGTCTTCCGCTCCGCACGCGACAGACCGAAGCTTACCTCGAGCGGTCCTCCGGCGCGCAATAGCGTCAGGTGCGTTCCGGCCCGCTCGTAGAGCGTCTCAAGCCGCGGCGCGTTCCGCGTTCCCGGGGTCCCGTACAAAGGCCGCTTCCGCGCATCGACACCGCGAGTGATGACTCCCGCGTTCGTGCTCCAGTTCTCTCTTACATCCGCCCCGAAGGGATCGATGCGCTCCATGGACCCGAACGTGGTCTTGCTGCCCGCCGCCCACTCATCCCGCCCGGCATTGGACGCGTTCGCCGTATCGACGATCTCCCCGCGGGCATTCACAAGCAGGATGACTTCGCCGAGATCCGAGAGGGCCAACGCGGGCGACCGCGTCGCGTCGTAAAGCATGCTGGACGACACGTCGCTCACAGCCTCGTCGCGAGTGCGTTCGAGGAGGAAGTACCCTCGCGTGTCTCGGTCGGGGTCGTACAACACCCGCCACGCGGCGTTGCTTGAGTCCTCCGCCCACACGGAGATCCCGGCCGTGTCGTCCCCGGAGTTGTACACCGTGGCGCTCGCTGCCGCGAGAACCCCTGATAGCTTGATGGTCTTCCAAGTGTAGTCCTCCGGCGCGACCGGCCGCGTGCGCCGCCACTGTAGGCTCCATCCCTCGAGGTCGATGGGCTCGGCTCCGAGGTTGCGCAGCTCAATCCATTCGTCCTGCGCATCCGCCGCGGTCCCCGCCCATGCGACTTCGTTGATGACCACCCGCCCGTCGAGCGCGGTGCCTTCGGAGGCTCCGCCTCCGCCGGTGACACCCGCGACGCCGACGGTGACCGTCGCCGTGGCCGTGAGCCCCTCGCTGTCGCGCACCGTGTACGTGAGGGTGTCGGTTCCGACGAATCCGGGGTCGGGCGTGTAGAGGATCGAGGCTCCCTCATTGAAGACCGTACCGTTCTGCCCTGAACTCACCGACACGACGGCGAGCACGCCGCCTTCCGGGTCCGTGTCGTTCGTGAGCACGGAGATGGAGATGGCGACCTCCATGTCGGTGGTCGCGCTGTCGTCCTGGGCCGTCGGTGGGTCGTTGACCGCGACGACGACAACCAGGACGGTGGCCGTCGCCGTGCCGCCTCGCCCGTCGGACACCGTGTACGTGAACGAGTCGACCTCACTCCGCTCTGCTGCCGGGGTGTACGTGATGCTCGTCCCGTCGCGGGTCACAGAACCTGCGGAAGGCTGCGAGATCGATTCCACGTGGAGCGCATCGCCGTCAGGATCGAGGTCGTTGGAGAGCACGGAGATCGTCACAGGAACATCCTCGTCCGTGACGCCAGTATCGTCACTGGCGACGGGTGCTTGGTTGGCCGCCGCGACGGACACCGTGACGACCGCAGTGGCCGAACCGCCGTTCCCGTCCGACACGATGTAGGAGAACGTGTCCACGCCCGAGAATCTGGCGTCCGGGATGTACGAGATGGCCGTCCGGCCGTTGAGCACCGTCCCGTGGGCGGGGGAACCGATGGATTGGACGAGCAGGAAGTCGCCGTCGGGGTCGCGGTCATTCCCGAGGATCTCGATCATCAGAATAGACTCGCCGCTCATCGACGCGCTGTCGTCCTGGGCCGTCGGCGCATGGTTCACCGGGGTCACCGTGATCGAAACCAGTGCGGTAGCCGACCCTCCCTGGCCGTCCGAGACCGTATACGAGAACGCGTCCGTTCCGCTGAATCCGGCCTGCGGAACGTACGTCAGCTCGCTCCCCCCGTTCGCAACCGTCCCGTGGGAGGGTTGGTTCACGGACTGGACCGCAAGCGCGTCGCCGTCCGGATCGCGGTCGTTGCTCAAGACCTCCACGGTCAGCGCTGTACCCGCGCTCGTCGTCGCCGTGTCATCCTGCGCGATGGGAAGATCGTTGACAGCAATCACGGTTACCGTCACCGTCGCCGTGTCCGTTCCCCCGTTCCCGTCCTTCACCGTGTAGGTGAAGGTGTCTTCGCCCGAGTAGTTTGCTGCGGGAGTGTAGACGATGCTCGTCCCGGCCCGAATCACCACGCCGTGGTGCGGCGTCGAGGTCGATTCGATAGTCAGGGAGTCGCCGTCCGGGTCCGCGTCGTTCGCGAGCACGGAGATCGTCGCGGGCATGTCCTCAAGGGTCGAGACCTCGTCATCCTCCGCCACCGGAAGGTCGTTCACGCTCGCGACATCGATCGTGACGGACGCCGATGAGCTTCCTCCGTGACCATCGACGACGACGTAGGTGAAGCTGTCGACGCCGTGGAAATCCAGCGCGGGAACGTATCGGATCGCCGATCCGCTGATCTCGACGTCTCCGTGTGCCGGAGAGGTCACCGCCTCGACGGCGAGGAGGTCTCCGTCGGGGTCGCTGTCGTTCGCGAGAACGGAGATTGTCACGCCCACGTCCTCGTTCGTGGATGCGCTGTCGTCGCGAGCGAGGGGCGAGTCATTCACATCGACGACGGTGATTGTGATCGTCGCGCTCGAGGTTCCACCGCGGCCGTCTGAGATCATGTACGTGAATGCGTCGTCCCCATGGAACCCGCTGTCCGGTACGTAGGTCGCGGTCGTTCCGCTCTTCGTGAGCGTTCCGTGCTCAGGCTGCGTCACGGACTGGAGTGTGAGAGCATCCCCGTCGGGATCTATGTCACTCTCGAGGACTGCGATCGTGATGGCGACGTCCTCGTCCGTCTCCACGTGGCCTCCGGCGGCCGCCGGCGCGTGGTTGACTGTGGCCACGTTGACGGTTACCAGGGCCTCCGCCGATCCTCCATCGCCGTCGACAGCGACGTACGTGAAGCCGTCGATGCCGGAGAATCCGGCGGATGGCGTGTATACCACAGTCGCACCCTGAATCTCGGCCGTTCCGTGCGTCGGCGACGATACGGCCTGGATGACAAGTTCGTTCCCCTCAGGGTCGCTGTCGTTCGCAAGGACGGTAATCGTTACAGCGGCGTCCTCGTCCGTGAACGCGTTGTCGTCCTGCGCCAGCGGCTCGTCGTTGACGGGCGCGACGACAATCGTGATCGTCGCAGTGGCCGTACCGCCG
>JAPLGD010000119.1 GCA_026390345.1 Candidatus Bipolaricaulota bacterium
ACGCGGAGAAACAGGCGACGCAGCAGCCCGATGACGACTCGCGCACGGAGCGGGGATCCGATGGGGTATCCGCCGTACTTCACGAGGAGGACCGTGCGCGCAACGTCGGCTGCTGCGCTCCCGCAACAGGCCGGCCCCCAGTCGATGAGGATCGGGCCGCGCTCGGAGAGCAGGACGTTGTCCGGGTGGAAGTCGCCGTGGCAGACGGCATCACCATCGAGGAGCTTGGACACCCTCTCTCGGGCCTGTTCAGCAAGCTCGGAGCGGCCTGCGGCGGCGGCCCCCTGGTTGACGGCCCACAGGATCCCGTCGCGCTGGGAGGGAAGGTCGGGAATCCTCGTGGCGTGCATCTCCGCGTGGAGCCGAGCGAACTCGCGGCTGTACGTTCTCAGGCGGAGTGGATGTGCGACGAGCTCGCGGAGCATCGATGGGCCCCGCACTCTCTCAAACACGACGCCGAATCGTCCCTCTTCCTCGAAAAGCCCGTCGGGAGTGTCTGCGAGGAGCACGGCGGGGGCCGCGATCCCCGCTTGATATATTCGCGCCGTCGCCTGGGCCTCGAAGGCCGCATCTTCGCGGCGGAACCCTGCACGGAAGAGCTTGATGACGTGGTCCTCGTCCCAGGAGAAGACCTCCGCCGTCCGTCCTACTCCAATGAGCTCTCGATCGGTCACCGGATTCGCCTCCGTCTACGGGGGACACTCGCCGCAGATCGACCGGAAGAGGCTCGTGCTGAGATACCGGTCTCCGCGGTCCGGCAAGAGGACGACGACGGTGCCGGAACGCAGTCCGGCCGCGACCTTGAGCGCTCCAACGACCGCGGCGCCGCTCGACATACCCACGAAGAGTCCCTCTGCCGTTGCCAACCTGCGCGTCATCTCGAACGACTCTTCATCCCCGACGGAAAGCTTGGCGTCGAGCCGCCGTGCGTCGTAGATGCCCGGAACGATGGACTCGTCGAGGTTCTTGAGTCCCTGAATCGTGTGTCCTCGAACCGGTTCGACGCCGACGACGGCCGCGCTTGGCCTCTTCTCCTTGAGGAACATCGAGATTCCCATGAGTGTGCCCCCTGTCCCGATCCCGGCGACGAAGGCGTCGACATCTCCCTCCGTCTGCTCCAGGATCTCCGGACCGGTCGAGTCGTAGTGCGCCCGTGCGTTGTAGGGGTTCTCGAACTGGTTCGGCATGTAGTAGCGCTCAGGATCCTTGCGCACGAGGCTGAGCGCCTCGCGAATGGCGCCGTCGGTCTTCTCCTTCGACGAAGTCAGCACGAGGTCTGCGCCGTAGGCCTCGAGGATGTGGCGTCGCTCGGTGCTGACGCACTCCGGCATGCAGAGCCGAACCTTGTACCCCTTGGCGGCTCCGATCATCGCGAGGGCGATTCCCGTGTTTCCCGACGTCGGCTCGAGGATCGTCTTGCCGGGTACGAGCTCTCCGGTCTCCTCGGCGTGCTCGATCATCCACTTGGCCGGACGATCCTTGACCGATCCACCGGGGTTGGCTCCCTCCAGCTTCGCGAGGATGCGAACCTTCGAACCGCGAGGAGGGATGTTCGATAGCTCCACGAGCGGCGTGTTGCCGATCGACTCGAGTAGGCTGAGGCTCCTCATGCGTGCGGCTCCCGTCCCTGCCCCGCTCGGGAATCCGCCGGGGCGCGATCGTTCATTCTAGCGCGCCGCGGCTCGATCAGCGCGAGGAGGTCCGAGAACGAGCGGATGATGTGGTCTGCGCCGTCGAGTTCACCGTTGCGCGCGTACCCGTACGCGGCGCCGACGACGGTGCACCCGGTCGCCCGCCCCGCCTCGACGTCGTGGTATCGGTCGCCGACGACGAAAGCCCGATGTCCCGGGTAGAGGTCCCGCAGCTCAGCGATGCGCTGCGCTTTCGTGGATGGAACGCCGTCCAGCGTTTGCAGCTGCTGAAACATGCCGAGGATTCCGCATCGGCCGAGAACGGCCTCAGCGTAGCGCCGATCGCCGTTCGTACAAAGCGTCAGGACGTGCTCCCGCTCCGATAGGGTTCGGAGCGTCTCCGCGACTCCGTCGAACAGCACGCCTCGTTCCCGAATGGAGATGAGTTCGAGCTCGGAGATGCGCGCGGAGAGCTGAGCCTCGTCGACGGCAAAGCCCTGAGGCGAGAGCCAATCGAGGAAGGTCCCAAACGTTTCGCCGACCATGGCGAGGATCGCTCCGTCTCCCGGATACGGGACGCGGAATTCCCCGTACACACGACGCATCGTGGGAACGAACGACGAATCGGTCCGGTAGAGGGTCCCGTCGAGATCGAAGATCAGAAGAGTCCTGCGTTGCTTCGGGTCCGCCATGGTGAGGGAACGATACCCCGCCCGCTCTGCACCCTCAATACGTTCAGCGACTCGACCAGGCGCGCAATCCCTTTTCCTGCTGGTCTCGCACCCGCCAGCTCGCAGGGCGCTCGCCCAACGGTCACGGGGGCGACGCCAGGAGGGTGCCGAACAGCCAGAACTCGAGGTCGTACAGCCGACGCTGAACCGTCGAGGGCACGGCGAACCCGCCTCCGAGCGCGAGGTCGGAGAACGCCACGGAGTCGGAGAGAAGAACGACGCGTCCCGCCCCAACCGCAGCAACGGACGTGAAGATGG
Source organism: Candidatus Bipolaricaulota bacterium (assembly GCA_026390345.1). Classification (GTDB taxonomy): domain Bacteria; phylum Bipolaricaulota; class Bipolaricaulia; order UBA7950; family UBA9294; genus JAPLGD01. The sequence continues at coordinate 2,621 of JAPLGD010000119.1, forward strand.
TTTGGGCTGGGCTGATCTCGGTCTTCAGCATCTCACTCCCCGACAGAACGAGGCTGTCGCTCTGGGCGCGCACGACGGCGAGGCCGAAGAGAGCGCAATACTCGTCGAGTCCTTCTTTGTCGCGAACTGGGTCTCCGAGGAGAACGAGGCTTCCGCCTCTGTTCCGAACGTAGTCGACAACGCGATTCCGCGACGCGCTTGGCACGCCTTCCGGGTTGATCACGACGTACGGCCGTCCCTCGACGAGGGAGGGCCGCGCCGAGACGAGACTTGGAACGAGGCCGACTCGCTGGGTCCACGTGAAGAACGTGCTGAACGCCCCACGGGTGCCGAGCGGGTCTGTGATCGACGGCTGGGACGAGATCCGGGCGCGGCTCGCTGAGGTATCGAAGTACACGTAAGGGATGTCACGCCGCGGAGTCGGAATGGGGTACGTTGCGCGGTGGCACGCCCCGGTCATGGCGGCCGCAGCTCCCCAGCCGAGAAGGATACTGACCAGCCCGATGGTTACGGCCGCGCGTCCTCGCATCGACGCCAAAGCCGCGAGGGCGATGACCGCGAGGACCACTCCGAGCATGGCTGCAACCGGGCGCCAGCCCGGGAGGGGGTTCTCACGGCGCAAGTACTCCATGGTTCCAAGCAGGAACCCAGTGTAGCCGTCCATGTGCAGACTGAAGTTGGAGAAGCACGTGCTGTCCGTGAAAGCGACGACGCGCCCGCGCCCTGCCTCGACCCCGGCGGCCTGGAGGAATGCGCCGAAGGTTGAGGTCCAAGCGAAGCGGGTCTCCGGGAAGAAGTTGCGGGTCGAGTAGTCGGCGGCATTCGTCAGGATTCGACTGTCGTAGATGAGAGGCAGGGCGAAGAGCCCTCCCTGCAGCGTGCACGATGTGAGGAAGTCGTACCGTGGCACATGCTGGAACACGGGATCGATCGCGGAGCGTGGCTCATAGACCGTGAACCCACCGTCACGAAGTCGGTACGTTGCATCGTACCCCAGCTTCAGGCCGAATGGTGCCAGCACAGGATTCAGGACGCTCGTCGTGCCGAAGACGTTCGTGTGGTCGCCGATCACAAGCAGGCCGCCTCCCCGCTGTACGTGGGCGACGATGGCGTCTACTTCGCCGGGGGTGTACGGGACCGACGGCGTCTTGAGAACGAGGACGTCGCCTTGCTCCAGGCCGGCCTGATCGATTCGCCCCGACACCCGCCCGATCTCGTAGTAGTCGCTGAGCCATTGGTAGAGCGAGTCGTAGTTGTACGTCGAGGCCATCCCGTACCACTCCGTGTCCATCTCGCGCGCCGTCGTCTCCCACTCGCCGTGGGCTTCGTCGAAGAGGACGCGTCCGCCCGACCGCGCGCCGGCGGGGGCGAGGAGAAACGAGAGAGAGAGGAGCAACACGGCGGCGAGCGTGGCGGCTGCCGCAAGGGCTCGGCGACGCAGCGAGCTTGTTCCCAGGCAAAGGAGCAGCACTGGATCCCACTCGGCGCGAACGCCCGCGTAGCGAGGAAGAAGGAACAGGAGGGGGGCGATCGTCCCGAGACCGATGGAGGGAACCCAGAAGACATTGGGGTGCCCGATTTCGAGCGCGACGAGAAGGAGAATCGCGTAGCGAACGACAAGGTAGGCGATGGTCAGCCCGGCCGACCGAATCGTCGCGCGGCCCAAGCCGCGGGATCCTCGGGTGACCAGAGCGAAGCCGACGATGCCGAGAAGGATCAGGACGCCGTAGACTAGCCCGAACTGGTCCCAGCTCGGCACGACCGCAGCAAAGCCCGATCCGGCGGGCAGGATGATCTCCCGGCCGACGGTGGCGGTTCCCAGTCCGAGGGCCCTCGCAATCCAGCTCCCGAGGACGCGGAGGGCCGGCGCCTCGTGGGACGATGCCGCGAAGCGCACGTACAAGTCCGTTGCGCCGACCAGAAGTAGGGCCAGGAGCCCCGAAGCGACGATGCCGGCTCCCGCTCTCTTCGCCCGGTCTGCACGGAACATCGCGACGGCCGCGCCGACCGCCAGGATGCCGGCGGCGACGCGAAGCCCGGCGGAGACAAACGGGGCGGCGGCCGCGCAAGCGACCACGATGGCGCTGAGCCCCCAGCAACTCGTCGCCGCCTTCCGGCCTTCCGAGATCGAAGAGCCCCATGCAGCCAGTGCACTGGCGCCGACCAGGCAGAGCGTCCCTGCCAGGAACGGGATCTCCGCGTACAGCCGCACCCAGAGGCTAGCGCCGGCGATGCTCAGCCCAAGACTCATCCACCACAGTGCGGATCGAAGTCTCACGGCGTCACCTCGCCGCGGAGAAGCCGTTCGACGAACCGGACGTTTTCGACGAACGCGTACCCTCGTCCCTCGAGCGCCTCGTTCGTGAAGACTCCGGTGTCTGTCACGACGGCGATTCGCCCTCGGCCGAGGGTCCGCTCGCTGACCACAGGGAACGAGCTATCTCCGAGGGTGGCGCGACCGAGGATCGTCCACGCGTCGTCTGCGCGAAGAACCCACGCCGACCCGAGTTCGGGCGCGTCCGCAAGCCCTTGGATCGACGGGCGTACGGAGCCGAGGGGAACGTTTGTCACTTCAAGCCCGAGGGGTTCGATGAGCGTTGCGACGGCCGCTGAGTACGGCCAACGGGCCCCAATCACGATCGTGGCACCTTGCCGCACCAAGGCCTGCAGCTCTGTCGCCTCGGTGCGTGAGTACGCTCTCGTCGCCGCAATGCTAATCCATAGGTCCCCCTCCCCCAACGCGGCCGGCGCCCCCGAGCGATACCACACGACCGGCAGGATCCCGGTCCGCGCGACGGCCGCCGTAAGGGCGTCGATTCCCGCCGCTGCGAGAGCCTGGCGATCGACCAGGTTCGAGTGTGCGACATCGATCACGCCGATGGGTGCCCTGTTCGGCAGTTCGACGGCGCCGGCGCGGGCGAGAGCGAGGTTCGCCGCGGCCACCGCCGCGGCGACGACAAGGGGCACGAGAAGCAGAATGGTCACTTCGCGGGACCGGCGAGCACAGACCAGGAGCACGGCAACGCCGAGAATCGCCGAGGCGAGGGGAAGCGCCGGGGAAACGCCTGCGCCGCTTCCGAGGTGGCGAACCAGGCGGTCGACGTACCCGGAGGACGAGGCGAGCGAGAGGTTCTGGAAGATCGACGTGTCGCCGAACAGGGCGATGCGCCCGCGGCCCAGTGAGCGCTCGACGCCGAGCACGATGTCGCCGTAGTCCTCCCCCGGGTCGAACGCCAGGTCGCCGAGGAACGCCTGTTCGTTCGACCGATCCCCCGGATCGGAGAAGGCGTTCGTCCCGAGCAGGAGCGGGCGGCTTCCAGACCACCACGGAGCTCCCGAG
>JAPLGD010000092.1 GCA_026390345.1 Candidatus Bipolaricaulota bacterium
CCAACCACAATCACCTTCAAGTCCGCTGTGCCAACTCCGCCGTTCTCGTCGACGACCGTCAGGGTGACCACGGGCTTCCAACCGGAGCCGTTCGCGGTCGTGTACTCGTGACTGACGGTTACGCCCTCGTCGGTGGTCCCGTCTCCGAAGTCCCACAGGTACTCGGTGATCTCGCCGTCAGTGTCGTACGACTCGGAGGCGTCGAACCAGATCGGGTCGCCGACCGTGATGGCGTAGACGTTGGCGGTGAAGACTGCAATCGGTGCGTAGTTGAGCGCCTCGACCCCCTGCGTGCGAGCCGCGCTCGCCCCGGTGGTGTCCGTGACGACGAGGGTGACAGCGAAGACGCCCTTGTCATAGTAGACGTGGTCGACCGTCTCGCCGGTTTCGGTCTCGTCGTCGCCGAAGTCCCACTCGTAGGACACGATGTCGCCGTTCGGGCTTGACGAGGCGCTGGCATCGAAATGGACTTCGAGCGGCGGGTAGCCTTCCTTGGGCGTTCTCGTGAACGTGGCGTGCGGGCTGTTCGTGGCGACGCACCCGGCGAGACCCAGCACGCCGATGAGAGCAAGAGCTGCGATTGTGGTCCGTAGGTTCCTCATCCCATTCCCCTCTTTCGCCCGCGGCCGGTGGCCGAGGGTGAGTCTCGGTTACGCGCCGTTCGTCCCGGCGTCGTCTGTGTTGTGTTCGCCTTCGTCCTTCGCGTTCTTCAGCTTGGCGGCCTCGTCCTCGTCCTTCTTCGACTCCGACGCCTTGCGGAGCGCCTCGAGGCGGGCGGCGGCGCGTGCGTACACGGAACCGTCCGTGTACGCGCCGTCCTTGGCCTCGCCGGCGGGCACGCCTGTAAGGAGGGCGATTCCCTCATCGACCGCGGTGACGGCGTAGATGTGGAACCGTCCACCCTCGACGGCGGCGACGACTTCCTCGGACAGCATGAGGTTGTCGGCGTTCGCCGCTGGGATGAGGACCCCCTGGTCGCCCGTGAGTCCCTTCTCTCGGCACACGCGGTAGAACCCTTCGACCTTCTCGTTCACACCGCCGATCGGCTGGATCTCGCCCTTCTGGTTGACCGACCCGGTGACCGCGATCCCTTGCCTGATCGGGAGGTCGGCGAGCGCCGAGAGCAGCGCGTAGAGCTCGGTGCTCGACGCGCTGTCACCGTCGATCATGGAGTAGCTCTGCTCGAACGTGAGGCTCGCGGTGAACGAGAGCGGCTTGTCCTTGGCGAAGCGATCGCCGAGGAAGCCTCGGAGGATCATGATTCCTTTCGAGTGGGTCGGCCCGCTGAGCTTGGCCTCGCGCTCGATGTCGACGATGCCTCCTCTGCCGGCGTGCACGGTCGCGGTGATCCGCGACGGCTTTCCGAACGCGTAGTCACCGAGCTGGAGCACGGCGAGGCCGTTCACCTGGCCGGTCGCGGTGCCGTCCACGTCGACGAACAGCTGGTCGCGGACGATCATCTCGCGGATCTTCTCGTCGATCCGATCGTGGCGGTGATCCCGCTCGGCGAGGGCGCGGCGGACGTGGTCCGCGGCGACATGAGGCGAGCCATCGGTGCGGGCCCAGTACGAGGCCTCCTTGACGATGGAGACGAGGTTCCCGAACTGGCACGACAGCTTCTGGCGGTCTCCGGCGAGCTCGACGGCGTGCTCGATGAGCCGCGCGGCCCCGGACGGGTCGAACGGGAGGACGCTCGGGTCGTCGTCGGCGCAGGCGCGAAGGAAGCGGGCGAGGTCCTGCTCGTTTGCGCGGGTTCGCTCCATCTCCATTCCGAAGTCGGCCTTGACGTTGAACAGCTTCGGGAAGTCCTCGTCGTAGATGTGGAGCAGCTCGTACAGGTAGGAGCTGCCGATGATGATCAGCTTGATGCGGAACGGGACCGGCTCGGGACGCAGCCCCTCGGTCGTCGAGTAGCCGAGCATCTGCCACGGATCCTCGATCTGGATCTCGCGGCGCTTGATCGCGATCTTGAGCGCCTCCCAACTGATGTTGAGGCGGAAGAGGTTGTTGGCGGTGAGCACGAGGTAGCCGCCGTTCGCGCGGTGGAGCGAGCCCGGCTTGATCATGGTGAAGTCGGTGATGGCGACGCCCATCTGCACGCGGCGCTCGATCGATCCGAACAGGTTCGGATACGTGGCGTTGTGCTCGACGACGATGGGGGCTCCCTTCGTGTTGCTCTGATCGACGAGCAGGTTGACGGCATACCGCTTGAAGGGGTCGGCCTGCGGCATGGGGAACGGGAACGCGGCCTTCTTGGGCTGGGCTGCGTTCTGGAAGTCGTCGAGGTTTGCGACGATGTCCTTCTTCATCGCGTCGAGGTAGTCGAGGACCTTGGCGAGGCCTTCGTAGTGGCTCTTGAGCTGCACGAAGTACGGCTCGATCATGAACAGGACCGCTTCCTTCGCCAGCTTCTTGATCTCCTCCTCGCGCTGCTCGTCGAGGAGGGCGATGGCTTGGAGCTGTTCCTGGACGAGGGCCTGTACTTCGCCCTGCTTCTCGCGGATTTCGTCGCGGCGGCCCTTGGGGAGGGCGTCGTACTCCTCTTGGCTCAGCGGCTCGCCGCCCTCGTCGAGCGGGAGGGTGCTGATGCCGATAGGAGTCCGCTGGATCGCGAAGCCGAGCTTGCGGGATCGCGTGTCCATCTCGTCGAGAAGCGTGGTGCGGCGCTCGCCGAACCGCTCGTTGATCTTCTTCGACCGCGCCTTGAACTCGTCCGATTCGATCAGCTTCGGGATCTCGCGTTGCAGGCGCTTGACCTGCTGTTCGAGGTCGGTGCGAAGCTGGCTCCCCTTTCCGGCGGGGAGCTCGAGGTACCTCGGGCTGTAGGGGTTCTCGAAGTTGTGGACGTAACACAGGTCCGGGGGCGCGGGCTCGCTCGCGCTCGCCTGAGCGAGGAATTGCTCGACGGCCGAAAGCTTGCCGGTCCCGGGGTCCCCGGCGACGTAGATGTTGTATCGGTTCTTTGCGTCCTTGATCCCTAGGCCGAGTCGTAGGGCGTCGATCGCGCGCTCCTGACCGATGATCCGGTCGAGCGGCGCAAGCTCCGCCGTGGTGCGGAAGGCCAGGGTCGATGGATCGCATGTATAGCGTAGCTGTGAAGAATTCAGTTCTTTGACCATACTTGGCTCCTTAGTCTAGATTCTATCGCACATGCGCGATCCGGGAAAGGCTCGTGGAGCGGGAACGATCGGAGTCTTCGCGACTCTCGTTCTTTGTTTCGCGGTTCGTGCGGACACGACGGTCTGGCCGCTCGTCGACGTCGCGGGGACCGGCGGCTACGTCGCGGCGGTGGCCGACGCGCTCGCCGGAGCGCGGGAGACGGTCGACGTCCTCCTGTCGAGCATCGACCTGGAAGGGAACCCGCTCGTCGACGGGCTGGTACAGGCAAGCGGCCGCGGGGTTCGGGTGCGCGTGCTCGTCGATCAGAGCGACTGGGAAGAGACAATCACCGTTCGCAATCGCCCTGCGGTGGATGCTCTCCAGGCGGAGGGGATCGACGCGCGCTTCGACGACCCGGAGATCACGACGCACGCCAAGCTCGTGATCGTCGACGATGCCTGCGTCGTCGTAGGCTCGACGAACTGGAACCGATACGCGCTCTACGAGCACCGGCAGGCGGGCGTGCGGATCGACGACGTGCGAACCGCCCAAGCGTTCGCGGCGTTCTTCGAGCGTCAGTGGACGTCATCCGGCGAGCGGGTCGAAATGGTGCTCGACGGGCCGATCCCCGTCGACGGGGCGCCGACGATCGTGGCGATTCCGGACGACGACGGGACGTCGCTCTACGGGACCGTCGCGCTCGAACTGCTCGCGCGCGCGCAACGCTCGGTCGACGCCGTCCTCTACCGCGTGTCCGTGTACCCTCAGTACGCCGACAGCGTCACCAGTGAGCTCGTTGCCGCGCTTGTGGGGGCCGCGGCTCGCGGCGTCGACGTGCGCGTCGTGATCGACGACTGCCGGTTCTACGAGGACTCGGCGGCGGCGAACCTGATGAGCGCTATCTACCTCTATCAGAGCGGCGTCGACGTGCGGTTCGACGATCCGGACGTGACGACCCACGCGAAGCTCCTCGTGATCGACGGGGAGAGTGTCCTCCTCGGGTCGACGAATTGGAACTACTACTCCGTCGAGCGGAACGTGGAGGCAAACGTCGCCCTGCTGTTCATGCCCGACGTCGCTCTCGTCTACGAGCCGCACGGCCCGGTCACAAGGAACACGTTGATCGCCAGTGGCTCTTCCTCCGCGGCGCTCTGCGCTCTCCGCGGTGGGATCGGTGTGCCGCGGGAGTTACTGCGAACCATCGCACTGCGCACTTTGTGTCACGGAGTCTTCGCCGCGTTGCACGCTGGGCAGGTCCACTCGATCTCGCCTGAGAACAGGTTGAACCGCGTGGGGACGAGGGAACCGCCGCACGTTGGGCACGGGAAGACCGTGACGGTGACCGGGATCCCGGCATCGCCGACGAGCGTTGTCCCTTCGGGCATCGTGAGTTGTACCGGATCCGTCATCCGCAGGGCGATCTCGGACGGCATGCCGACGATGCGAACCTCTCCGACGGTCTCGATGCGGATCCCATTGCGGCCGATCGTGAGCAAGAGAATCAGCAAGGCGGCCAACAATCCGACGATCACGGCGACGACCGTGAATCGAGTGGTGCGATCCGTCATCGGACCCTCCTTGCGTGAATCGAGTGGTGCGATCCGTCATCGGACCCTCCTTGGTGGCGCAGGCGCAAGCGTGGACGCCGGGCGCAGGCGCAAACGCGTACGTTGGGCGCAGCGGCAAGCGCACGGAGCCGCTAGCGCACGGAGTGCGGAGTGCCGGACGCAAGCGCGAACGGGGCGCAAGCCTGTACGGAGGGCGCCAGGCGCCGACACTGACGGTACGAGATCGACCTCTACGTGTGCAAGCGCGTACCAAGGTCCGCGGGCCGGTGGCTTGTGGCGCGTGGTGGGTGGGAGAGGCCGCGAAGACACTGTCCTTGGTTTCGGAAGTTGTGTACGCGCCACATGCCGCGGGCAGAGCGGCGTCTTCTCCTTGAAGCGACGCTGCGACTTCGACTACCGTTCCCGTCTAGGAGGGATCGAGTGAACGAAGCGATTCCGTCGGCGTGGTTCGCGGCGTACGCGGGGAGCGACATCGGCCGGTGGCGCGAGCTGTGCGGCGCGACGGTCGAGCCGAAGGATCCGAAATGGGGGACGGGTCGCGTGCGCGACGTTCGCTGGGAAGCGCGGAGGGGCGAGGTTCGTCCGCTCGGCATGATCTACGCGATCGTTGAGTACGGCGGAGGCCTCTCGGCGCAGGTGAACGGGGGCGCGTTCGCCGACTTGCACGTCTCAGTCTCGATTCCGAAGCGGCTTGCGGCCCTCGTCCGCGACG